>JAQICV010000088.1 GCA_027858315.1 Candidatus Woesearchaeota archaeon | reverse complement strand
AATTTACATAGAATACATCCAGAAGATTTAATAAGTATTTCTTACAAATTACATGGAACTTCGTGTATTTCTTCTAAAATTCTATGTAAAAAACCCCTTAAATGGAATGAAAAGATACTTAAAAAATTAGGAGTAAATATAGTCAATACTGAATATGATTATATCTACAGTTCGCGAAAAGTGATAAAGAATGAAGAATTACATCCAAATGCTAATCATTATTATGATGTAGATATTTGGGGATTAGCACATGAACAATTAAAACCCTTTTTACAGAATGGATTATCTTTTTACTCCGAAATAATAGGGAATTTACCTTCTGGAGCAGCTATTCAAAAGGATTATGATTACGGTTATTCTTTAGATAATTTTTCTAATAATCCAATTCAAATTGGAGATAAAGTTGTTAAAGGAAAATCTAATAAACCTTTTAAATCAGGTAATTTAATTAATACTGTAAAAGGAGTTATAAAACATTCTGAATTAAATATTCCAGCATATACTTTTGAAGAAGACAATTCTATGGTAGAATGTAGGAAATGTTATAAATATAAAGAACCTACTCCTTTTGGTATTTATATATACAGAATTACTTATACTAACAATGATGGAAAAGTATTTGAATTTTCTGCTAAACAAGTTCAAGACTTTTGTAAAGAATATGGATTAAATGCTGTTCCTGAATTATTTTATGGTTATGCTAAAGATTTACTAAAAATAGATTCAGATAATAAATTCTATCTAGAACATTGGCAAACTCATTTTTTATCTACTTTAAAAAATAAATATAATGATAAAGACTGCTATATGTGCTCTAACATAGTACCTGAAGAGGGCTGTGTAATTAGAATTGAAAATAACTCCTTTGAAGCTTATAAAGTTAAGTCCAGTCTCTTCTATGAGAAAGAAACAAAGCAATTAGACAAAGGAGAAATAGACATTGAGTCTAGTAATTAATTTTTAAAATAAAACTAATGGATAAAATAAAATTATTGAATCAAGTATTAACTTTACTTCCAGAAAATATAGAAAATATTGAATCTTGTGAAATAATACATGATTCAATAATTTTATCTACTGAAAGTATTAAATATACAATTAAAATATATAGTAAATCTTTACAAGAATCTTCTCAATGTAAAACATTTTTAAATAAAAATATAGGTACAGGAGAAGTAAAATATAAAAATAAAAAGAAATATTCTAGTGATAAAGAAGCTATTGAAGCAGCGATGAGAATAAATACAATGGACAAAACTATTCATAAAAGAGTTGCTTATAAATGTAAAGAATGTTTTCAGTGGCATATTGGAAGAAATTCTACAGTATTATCTAAGGAGGATAAATTAAAAATTAAAATTAAACATGGATTATAAATAACTCCTCAAAACACATTAGCATTAAGAAAATGTAAGGAAAGCTGTTAGGCCATTAATTAAATGAAAAAGGGTTAATAGTAAGAATGGTAAACCAGTAACCCTGCGAGGAGTTGTTTTTTAATAAATAATATTATGAATAATTACAATGAAATAATAGAAAAGATTAATTTAAGTGACAGGATCAATAGAACAATTAGTGGAAACTTTGGAAGAACCATGACTATTACAATGGATGAAGCTTTTTTATTTAAAATTTTATTACAGGAACGATTAAGTACACATTCAACTATACAACATATTAGTCCTTCAGTTTGCCCTAAATGTGGAAATACTGGAAGATGTGAACCAAGAACATTAAGTGATCCTGATGGACAAGAATGCGATTGTGGAGTAGGGCCAAATTGTTACTAATATTTAATAATATGAATAATAACATATTTAAAGCCCTTTCTTAGATAAATAAACTTAAATATATCTATCAGTAGTTATATATATTAGTACTGATATTTAATACTTTAAAATTATGTATGACAAATTAGACAATGCAGTAAAAGATTTATTATCAGAACTGCGAATTGACAAAAAATGCTTAGAAGTAATGGCAAACGGGTATTCACCTGATTATCCAGGTGCAGTGGATTTGGCTAAAGGAGAAAAATGGACTAATCCACATTGTAAAATTCAATTATCAAAAGTTGTTGCACAGAAACTACTTGCTTCTATAAATAATTAAAACCCTTTCTTGTGCGGAGGGATTAAACGCATGAAACTTAAATATATATTATGAATAATTTAAAACAATTGGAAAACCAAGGAAACCAAGAAGTAAGAATGAAATGCATTGATTATGCAACGAGAGTTGTGGGAAAACCAGAGTATTTAGAGGTTGACGAAAAATGGGAAAAACAACAAGAAGATGTTGTTAAAGTTGCAGCCAAAATCTATGAATTTGTAAAAGGTGAATAGATACTTATGTGGTAACAAGGATATATTTCTTGTTACCACTTTATTTTAATTTATAATTATGGAAAAAAAACTTATAATATCAGAACAACCTAAATGTAAAACTTGTGGTAAGTTAATGCAAGAATGGAATGGATTTGCTAAAGAACATGAACATACTGAATGTAGTTCAGAACGAATATCTGCAAAATTAATTAGGGTTATTAAAAAACAATTATGGAATTAAACGTATTAAAAGAATCAGTAAGAAGAAACCTTATTAAAAATGATATGGTAGTATTAAATATAATGGCAGTTGGACATAATCTTATAAGAGTATATGAAAGCCAAAACTGGGAACGAATACCTAAGAAAATGAATGAATTTATCCATGCTTATAATTATTTAATAACTGAATATAACAAAAAAGAAACTCCAATTGAGGATGAAATAATAGAGTTAGAGGAGAGAATAGAATGGTTAAAAAATGGTAATTCTTAAATATTAAAATATATGATAACATGAAAAATAAAACAGAATACATTGATGATTATTTAAAAGATCTAGAAGATATGGTTATAGATGCAATAAAGAAACCAACAAAAGATGAGGTTATTTATGAACTAGGGAAGCATTTAAGATTTCATCTATTCAAAATAAGAGATACAGCTAATAAAATGTATGAGAATGAAAAAGAAAGTATTAGAGAAGTACTAGGAGATGAAGTACTTATTAGTAAAAGAGCATGGAGTGCCTGGGATGATGGTACAATGACACGAGAAGATTTTTTGTTAGCCTCTGAGGATGAAAGTTTAGTTGAGGAACTTTGCAATGCTGTATACTAATTCTCTCTAATGATATAATACAGATTAACAAGGGAAGGGGAAAACTTAATAGAGTACCCAATATTTAATACTTAATATAATGAGTCAAACAGATAGTCCTGTTGAAAAAAGAACATTGCTTAGTGCAAGAAAAAGGCTACAAACAAGAGCTAAAGAATTGAATGATTTAGTAAGAATGAGTGAAACTCTAATAGAAAAATTTAACAGAACAGAGGGAGAAGAAGCTAAGAAAGAGAGCAGTGAATTAATACCAGAAAATATAGAACATCCAGATTTAATCGGAATATTTGATGATATTACAAGTAAAATGGAAAATGACATTAACATTCTTGGTAGTAATTTAAGACAAGCATTAAATCTTATTGATTAAATGATAATACTAGTACTAATATCTCTAATACTAATATTAAGTGATTATACAATAACATATAGTAATAAGAAAAAAGAAACAACATTAACATATCATGGATTACTATGGGTTAGTTTAGATTATTGGTCTATTTGGAGATATGAAAGTAATGATAAACCAATGAAAATATTGGAAATAACCTCAATTTTATTATGAAAGAAATTATATTAGTACGTGATGATTTAGGAGAATCTAAAAAAGATTTACCAGTAAAAGATATAAATATATATGATTTCAAAAATAGCAGTATGAATAAAGAACAAAGAGATAAAGCTGAATTAATCACTTTCAGAGGTAATGATCAAATAAGAGTACTCAAAGATAGATATGGAATTTTAAATATTATAAAGTAATGAAAAAACAATTTTGTACTTATGAAATAGCGTTAGCTCTTAAAGAATTAGGATTTGATGAAAAGTGTTTTGGATGGTATAATCCTAAAATAATGGTATATTCATTTGATATTGGATTTATAAGCAATTCAGAAAAGTGGTTACATGAAGATCAATGTGCAGCACCACTTTGGCAGCAAGCTATTGATTGGCTTGATAATAAATATAATATATTTATTACATTAGCTTTACTTGCAAATGGATATGGATTTTATATTCATAATAATTATAATAATACTAATAAAGGAGACGGTTGTGGTATATATTATACTTTATATCAAGCAAGAGAAGTAGCAATCTTAAAAGCAATTGAAATAATTAAAAATAAAAATGAGTAATTTACCATTAGGTGCAGAATTCGACAGTTCTGCACCTTGGAATGAAAAAGAAGAATATTGTTCTACATGTGGTTCAAATAAGTTAAAAATAGATGATACAGGTATATTTAAGAATATTAAATGGATTAACTATAAATGTATAAAATGTGGATTAATAATTAATAATGAACCAAACTATGATTAACAAGAAAAATTTTTAAATTATGGAAATAATAACTGGGATAGCAATTTTAATAATATCTGGTTTGCTGATGAAAGCATCAGGAAAAAAATATAATACTACACAAGATTACGCTAAACAATATCCAGCATTTATACTATTTATATTTTCAATAGTAATTATAATTCTATTCGCTATGTTTATAGTTGATAAATTATCAATTATGATATTTGGAGTATAACATTAAATAAAATTATTTAAAATAATGGAAGCAAATACATTTAAAAGAGCTACAAAAATTAAACAAAATATAAAGATTATAGATGAGTATATTAATAAATTTAATCCTTCAAAAAGTACAGTTTGGCTACATACTAGTGACCATCATGGAAATGTTTTTGGAAAATTAGACTTATATCAACATGAAGTAGCGAGAACTGGTAGTAAAGATGCTATAGCTTTTAAGTATGATAATTTCGTTAAACATTATGAGGAGTTTTTAATTAAGTGCACAGAAGATTTAATGTTAAGGAAAGAAGAATTATTAATAGAATTTAAAAAATTATAATGAATGTACAACTTATAACAAAAACTGTGGGGATAGGAAAATATTCTGAATTAAATTCAGAACAAATTATTTCTGCAATTGCTAGACATGGTATTATTAAAGAGGATGAAGGTAAATTAGTAAAATATCTAATGGATAGTGCTCATTGGAGTCCATTAGATATGATTAATTTTACATTTGAAATTGAAACAAGTAGAGATATAGGAAGACAAATACTAAGACATCAATCAATTAAATTTCAAGAACATTCTACTAGATATTCAAATAGAATTAAATTTGAAGATATTGAACTTAGAAAAGAACATCCTACTAATAGACAAAGTAGTACCGATATATTTAATCCTACTATAAATATGAACTGGATAATAGATAATTCTTATAATATATTAGCTTCTGATGCAATAAAAGATTTTTTAAATAAAGTACAAAGTTTATATTTAGAACTTACTTCTAATGGTGTAGCTAAAGAATGTGCTAGACATTTACTTCCAGGATGTTTAACTACTACAATGTCTGCTAATGGTACATTACGTAGTTGGTTAGCTTTTCTTAATGTTAGATGCGATAATCATGCAGAAAAAGAAATACAAATAATTGCTAATAATATTGGAGAATATTTAGAAATAGAACTTCCTAATGTTTTTAGTGAAATACAATGGAGAAATGGAATGTTTATGTAATAAATTATTCCTTATAAATACTTAATAGAAAATTAAATGATAATAAATTATGAGTTGGGGAATAGATTTTACAACAGATATTTTTCTAAGTAGAATTCAGATTAATAGTAAAGAACATCTAGTAGATATAATAGAAGAGAAAGAAGAAGACTTAAAGTCAATAGAAGCTTTACTTAAAATGTATACTTCTTCAAATCCGAAAGATATTATTCCTGAAGATTGGAAAGAAGAGTCTATAATGTTTCTAAACTTAAAGTTAGAGGAATTATTTTCTGATCAAAGGGAATTAATAGAAACATTAAAAGATTTATATTATTATAAAGAATACTTAGAAAATGAAAAAATTAAAGAATTATAAAAGTTTAGATACATGTCCTTATTGTTCATCTCCTCAGAAAGACTATTCTAATTCTCTCCATGCTTGGGAGATTGTCTATCATTGTGGATGTGAATTGACAGGTGCTATAGGTAATTCAGATGTACTTATTTCTTATAAATGTCAATCTAAATCTAAGAAAAAAATTTCTGAGTTAGAAATAATAAAAGCTTTAAGATATAATAAAGGAAAATTAAATTGGGGTTTAGTTCATTTTAAATCTATGAAACCGTTAGTAAAAGTATTAATGTTTGGAGCAAATAAATATGAAGCATTTAATTGGATGAAAGATATGCCTTTAAAAGATATTGAAGAATCAGCTTTTAGACATTTAACTGCTATTATGGATGGAGAAACACATGATTTGGAAAGTGGAGAACTACATATAGGACATTTAATGTGTAATGCAATGTTTTGGAATTATCACTATAACAAACAACAAAATGAGTAATATACAATATCTTATTATTTTAGATTATAAATTGGGTGTAGCTGAAATTACTGTTTATGACGGAGACCCAAATTTAATAGAAGATTACATAGAGGAAACATTAGGAATTGGAACATCTAATATAAGTTGGATGTTAACTGATTCTGTAGAATTAACTTTATAATATGAAGAATAAAAAGAAAGCAAAGAAGTTACTTAATTCAGGGGAAGAATTTAGCTTTACTCCTAAAAAAGAAGGAGATTTAAAAGCTACTTGTTTTAGAACGACAATTCCTATTGGAAATGGTGAATATCATGAATATCTATTTCATTGTATGAAATGGATTAATGGAGAAGGCTACGATTTAAGTATTCACTGGAGTTATAAAAACAAATCGAAAGAAAAACGTTTGTCTCTTGGAAGTGAAGAAATAGAAGGAGTATTAGCATGTTTAAATGAATTAGGATTTTTAAAAGAATAAAATTATGAATCAACAAATATTATTTTTAAGAGGGTTGCCTGCATCTGGTAAAAGTACTTTTGCAGTAATACATTGTACTAAATTTATTAATTTTAAAAGAATTAATAAAGATTCTATTAGAGAATTTATGGGTAATCCTCCTTTTAACCAAAAATTTGAAAAGTTAGTTTTAGATATACAACATAAAGCAGGAAATTATTTACTTGATGCTGGATTTTCTATAATAGTTGATGACACGAATTTTTCTCAGAGGCACTATAACTGGTGGGAGAAAATTGCTAATGAGAGAGATATAGACTTTGTTTTAAAAGAGTTTAATACCCCAGTTGAAGAATGTGTCCAAAGAGATAAAAACAGAAAAAAACCAGTAGGAGAAGACGTGATAATGAACATGTATAGAAAGTATCTTAAATAAAGAAAATTTATGTATAAAAACATTATAATAAAAATATTAAATAGAGAAAGGATTACTCAGAAAGAATTAAATAGTTTTATCTCAGAATATATTTATAGAGAAAAGAAAACTTATCCAACTGCAGAACAGTTAAAAAATATTATACAATTAATATATCATGGATTGTTTAATATTAATTATGCAGCTATTAAAGCAACTGAACAATTAAATCTTCAGATAACAACTTTATTTAATAAAAATAATGAACATATAAAAACATATGTTACAGAATAAAATTATGGGCACTTAGATAGTGTCCTTTATTTTTTTTAATAATTTTGAATTTATTAGGATATAATAAAGTAACTTTGTAGATTAATAGAAAATTAAACTTTATGGAAAATTTTGCAACTTTCACACCTATAATTACACAGAGAGCAGAAATGCTAAAATATTATGAAGATAATGAACTTCCTTTACCAAAAAATCCTTTCTTTAAGAAAGAATTTAGTGAATTAGTGGATTCAAGAGAAAAAATTGATAATACTTCTGTAGTTGAGTTTCCTCCTTTAATCTCTTTTAGAGATAAAACAGCTTTAAAGAGAATAAAACAATCCACAGAAAAACAGAATTCTTTAGAGATAAAAAAACTTGAAGAAAATAGTACACCTATTAAAAAAGAGGAAAAGAAAGAACCTGTTTATTCAAATGAAATACAAGAAGAAATATATACATTACCAATTTCTGAGGAAGATAAAATATATTTAGATACTTTAGCTAAAGGAGAAAGTACTTATAATCCAACAATAGAAAATTCATTAGGATATTATGGCTTGTATCAATTTGGAGAAGATGCTTTTAAAGCAGTAAATTCTAGTAAAGAAGCTTTTTCTAAAGATACTATATTACAACATGAGTCTGCTTTAAAACTCAAAGAACTTAATAAAAAATATTTAAATAATTATCTGAAAAACCATAATGCTCCTGATAAATCTATTGATGATTTAATAGGCAAAACTATTAAAGGACATACTTTAACAGAAAATAAAATTGCAGGAGCAATGCATCACATGGGAGCAAAAACATTTTTTGATTGGCTATATGATACTAAAAATACTGATTTAGCTAAAAAAGGCTTTAAAGATAGATATGGTGCTTCTATTGAAAGATATTTAAAAAGGTACTAAACAGAAAATCCCCCATCGCTTAATTGCGTGGGGGATTTTTTTTTATTCCATATCTCAGATTTCAAATGCTCTGAAATTTTGTCCTACCATATTTTTTAAACTGCCGGTTCCAGTAATAGCATCTTGAGTATCTCCTGCTACTTTTGTAGAATAAGTAAGTCATGCTGGTTCTGAACTAAATGCTCCCAAAGTATTTTGATATACATTTTGTTCATTTAATACTTTTGTTGAAACAGCCTCTGCAAATTTTAACATATCTTCTCCAACTTCATCTTCTCCTCAATCTTCTCTAGCTCCTTTAATCATAGCTACAATCATTCCTCAGAATAATACTAACAATAATCCATCTATAGCTGCAAATTGAAGTTTCCCTAATCTTTCCTTCTCATCTTTTTTAATGTCTGAAAAATTACCTCTAAAAATATCTTGAATAGTATATCCTAGGGCATAGAAAAGTCCTTCTTGAGGAGATCCTTGTCATTCAATTAAAGGGTCTCCTGTATTAATAGTAGTGGGCTTAAAATCACCTGTGAAATTACCCTCTTCATCTAATATTTGTTCTCTTCATAGTAATTGTTTATTTCCATCATCATCAGTAATAAACTTTTGAGCAAATTTTCCTATAGGACTTATTTCTGCTGAAACTGGCTTTCCAAACCACATTTGCATTTTGCCTGGTCAATATTGCATGAATTGCATAAATGTAATCCCAAAAGCCATGTTATGTAAAAGAGCCTGAGAATCCTTATGGTAATATCCATATGCAGTATCTGCGAGAGATTTAAAACTATCCCTTTCTTTTTCTATATATGCTTGGTCTATTAATATAGTTTCAGAAAACTTTTCATCAGTTAACCCAGTTCTTTCAATAGTAAGTTGGTTTGCTAATAATAAATATAAATTTCTTTGTCTATTATATTTCTCATCCTTTAATGCAGGAGTATAATTACCATCATCATTTACATATTTATGTCTATTTTCAAAATAATAAGAAAATCTGGCATCTTTTTTAGTATTGTATTTTAATTCCCCATTAACAAGTTCATGTGCATCATAAGATCCATCATAAATCATTTTAGCTAAAAATAAAGCCATTCTATTATAATAATCTGGTATAGTATTCATTGCATACATTCAAGGACTTAAACCTTTCATAAAACCTCTTCTATCAGTCTGCATTTTTTCAGCAATAGTATTTAAGTCCATATTAGCTATTCCATAATAATGATTTAATCTATCAATTAAATTAAATTCAGCTGCGAAAGTTTTTTTGGCAGTTCCTAATTTTTCTAATGCAAGTGTCAATGACCTTGAATCAAATAAATCTTTCCCAAAGACTTTAGAAGCTGCTATATTAAATCCTTTAAGTAATCCAATACTTAATTCTTTTGCCATTAAAACAGGTCTAAAAGCAAGCATTCCAATAGTAGTAATTTTTTTAACTGCTGCTATTACAATAGAGGGGTCTTTAAATTCTTCATCTACTATTGGGCCATCTAATGCTGCTACAGTTACCTGATCGATAATATAATCAAGTTCTTTAGACATATCTTCATTCTTTTTCCCTGACTGCAATTTCATTCATCAAATATAAGCACTTATAATAGGGAGTTTGTGGTCTAATAAATTTTTTCGGATTTTAGTAAATGCAACTTTATGAGCTATTGTGTCTAAATTTAATTCCCAATAAACTGTGTCCTTATGTCTTCGTATTGCTTCTGCTTTAGATTCATCATTTTGCATAGCATATACATCAGGCATTTCATACAACCCTTTTTGTTGCTTATTAATATTTTCTAAATCTTCTTTACTTAATTCTCGAGTATCAATAAAATCTTCAAATTCATTAGATAATTCTCTTCCAGATTGAAACATACCTTTAATACCACCACTTAGAGCTCTACCATATCTATCTAATTGTTGAGATCTAATTAAAGGCATTTTAAAATACTCTTCACTCTCTATAGCTTTTAAGATTTCTTGGCTTTTGTCTGTTTTTTTAATTGTTTCTAATGTAGAAATATCAATACTTTCTATGTCTTTTGTTTTAAGATTCAACATATATTTTTGTATCTCAAAAAGAATTTTTTTAGCATATTCTCTTTCTGCATCAGTCATAACATTATCTATATTATTTTCATATGGATTTTTTAATTGCCACTTAATAGAAATGTCTCCAGTATCATCTAATACTCAAATATTTTTAAATTTAGAACGCGACTCTCCTATAAAATTTCTAGCAGTTTTAGAATACCCAATTTTATCATAAAATTCTGTGGTGATTCCATTTAGTTTACTAGATTGCTTTACCATTAATTGCCTAATTCTACTATTGGTTAAAGAAATAATTTTATTTATACTTTGTAAATCTATTGAACCAATTTTATCAGGAGTAGATAATCTTAAAGAACCCATAACACCTAGAATTTTTTTGCCTTCTTTATTATATTTTTCTTGTGATTTACTATATAAAGATGCAACTAAACTTTTGACATCAGGCCATCCTATACTAAAATCTCTCATACCTAAAAAGTCTCCTTCTGGGAGTTGTCCTGATTTACTTAATAATAATACTTGTATCATAGCAAATAAATATTGCCTTTGGTCACTAAAAGATATTGAAGGTTGTCGAGTTTGGTCAACTAAATCAGGAAATGCTTCAAACATACTTTTTTGTATTTCTCTAAGTTTTTCATAAGAAATATTTTGAAAAGATTCATTTCATATAGGTTTTAGAATATTTTCTACCTGAGTTCTATCAGTTCCTGAATATGTTCTTAAACTACTTCTCACTAAATTTCAAGCTCTTTCTAATAAAGGTGTTATATTCTTATGTGTTAGTTTATTAGTAAGTTTTTTAACTTGCATTAACTCAGTAAACTTATTAAACATTTTCTCTACATCTTTTCCACCTACCTGTAAACCATCTAAATTAAGTATTATAATCTCTTCAATCTCTGTTCTATTTAAACCAAGTTCATTATAAAATCTATTTAGAAATGCAAATGTTTTAATATATTCTACTTCTTCATAAATTAAATCTTCATCAAAAGAAGCTTTCTGTCCATGTGCGGAAATATTAATTACAGAAAGTTTTCCATTTTTAGTATTTTCTAAAACTATAAATCCTAAAGAAGTCATTTCTTGAGTATCTTTTACTACTCGATAAGTACCATGTATAAAATCTTTTAAAACATTATTAACAAGTGCTTTTTGTTCTGTGTTCTTACTTGTCAATATTTTATTATCTGGATCTGCAATAGCACTTGTTATCTTCTCCCTTAATACAGATACATTTTTTGCTGCATCTTCTAAAACTCTAGCTAATACAGGAGTTACTTTTTTTCTAAACTCTTTTTCTTTTTGTTCTGTTGTTTTGGTACGTCCTTCTGAATCTATATCTTTAATAACAATAGATCCTTTAGGCATTTCTGGTAACTCATATTTATTATAATAATACCATTTACCAGTCTTTTTAGCCTTCTCTACTAGTTTTTCAATATCAGTTTCTTCTTTTGCAGTTTTAACAGTATATCCAGGTAATAGTACTTCTAAATCCGTAAGTAATTCTTTCTTCCTTAATGGATCATAAGAAGCAAATAAAGTTTCAGGAACTATCTTTTTAGCAATTTTTTTAAGCTTTCCAGATTCTCACAAAGTAGGTTGATCAGCAGTCCTAATTTGTACTGTACTAAATCCTAGATTTTCTGGATTTAATTTTCCATTAGTAAAATCCCCAAGTTCTATAGGAATTATATTTAATGAAGTGTTTTTTATTTCTGTATATTGTCCTAAAAGTTGTCTGTTTAAAGCTAATATTCAATCTGTTTCTTGTATTTTTGATATATCCCATTGATCAAAAGATTTTTTAGAAACTTTTAAATCAAATATATGAGAATCTCCATTTGAATCTACAACAATAGAATCAATTGTAGTACCTAAATCAGTAATACCTTGTTCAGACAAAAGAGATACAGAAGATAAAATAGTTCCTCTATTTTTCAAATATGTATGTACTCTATCTAAAGTACTGATTAAAACTTTCTTCCAAATTCTTTTATCTCCCTCTAATATTTCTTGATTATTCTCATAAAAAGATTCTAAAGCTTTCTCTACTATGGGATGATCAAAATTTCCATTATACTTAGAAACAGCAACTAAAATTCCATGTAAGTCTCTAGCAACTATCATAGTCTTTTTATCAAATTTTATTAGTTCAGTAATTTCTTTTAGATAATGATTTACTTTTTCTTTTGTATATCTAGACAATGAATCTAATTGCATATATTTATTTAACTCAGGATGTTCCTTAGAATCTAAAATAGGTTCTTCTCCTGTGTTAATTTTATCTTCTATATATTTTATAATTCTATTACTTTCTACATATTCAGGAACTAGTCTATCTTGCTCAGATAAACCTAGTTCTCTAATAAGTTGAGGTTGTTCTTTAGTTGCAAAGTCTCTTACTAAAGTTATATTTTCTGCTTTTAAAGATTCTTTACTTTTTACATTCTTTGTTATCTGTTCTATTGCAGCTAATTGAGTTTCTTCAGAACTAAAGATTCTACTTCTCTTTAATAAATCAGTAGTTTTATAATAGTGTTCTGTAAGTTCCTTCAAATTCATGGAAACTTCTTTACCGTCTATAACTACTGTATATACACATCTTGCATCCATTATATACACTCCATTTTAAAATTCTTATCATTTTTTATCTTATCAGAGAACCAATCTTTAAAATTACTTTCAAAAAGTATTACTCCTTCATTCATCACTTTACTGTCTATTTCAGGAAATATTTCTTTCATTGATTTATTTAAAATACCAAAAATATTATTTTCTATAGACACATCTTTTAATTTCATAGCATCCAAAGATTCTGAAAATGCCTGAGAAAAATACTTAAAATTTACTAAAGGAAGTTTAGATTTATTATTCATAAAATCTGATAATTTTGCTATTAAAGATTCTTCAATTAAATTCCAGTCTGAATACTCTATACTATTTTTATTTTTATAATCTAATAGTAATTCTTCATATAAAAAAGGACTATTATATTTTAAAGCAAATAAAAATAAGTGTAAATACTCATGTACTAAATCCGTATCATTAGCTTTATTATTGTTTAAATTTAAAACTATTTTAGGTTCTTTTCCTGATTCTGATTCTACTCAAGCTTTCTTATCATTCATCTCTGTATAATCAGAAGAAATATCTACCTTTATTTTAAATATATTAGAAAATAAAGAAGATACTTTTGTATAAATATCTTTTCTTTGAGATATATCAGGATCAATTTGATTGTTTTTTTGTATCTGTATTTGCTCTCTTTTAATAAAAGGTATTTTATCATTTCCATGCATTATGTAATAAATACCGACTCGTTTAAAGAATTCTTCTTTAGATACATCTTTCAATATAGTTAAGAATTTTCCTGTATTTGAAAAAGTATTATATTCTAAAGTAACAGAATTTTCTCCTAAATTAGCTACTCTATAGATTTTATTCTCTAAACCTATTCTATTAGTTAATGTCACATAAGCATTTGTTTGAAGTAAGAATTCTTTTTGATCTAAAGAAAGCTGAGAAAATTCTTTAAATCTAAAAAATCTATTAACATTCCTTCATATAAAACTTCCCGATTTACGAACAAATAAACCTTCTACTTCTTTCCCTGTTTCTTTTGCTATCCGCTCTTTTAATTGTTGAGTTACATTAACATAATTATCGGGAACAGCTATATTTTTATTTGCCTCAACACTAAATCCTTTATTAAGATTATTACTATGTAATAAAGTCATACTAGAAATATCAGTTCCTTTTGGAATAAAATAAGCTAACTCAGAATATTCTCCATCAGGTTTTTCTGTTTCAATATTTCAATTATTTACATCAGATACATCTACAGCATACTCTGAAGAAATATCTCTTGTAGTTATAAATTTCTTTAACTTAGAAGTATCATCAATTTTAATATAATGATTAGATAAATTATTTTCTCCTGCTTTTATATCAATTTTATTAAAAACATTATTCTTTTTATCTATTATTTGAAATATACCAGAAGAGTTTTCTAAATCAATGATCACATAATCATCATTTTTTGCTAATTCATAATTACTAAAGTAAGAGTAAATATATTTAGAGATAGACTTGTCTCTAGTAACTACATTATCAAAAGCAGCTATTCTAAAACTTTCATCTAAAGATAAAGGTTTATTTTTCTTAAAAGCACTTCTAATAGTTTCTTTTGGAAGTTCCTGTATAGAATGTTCTCCTTTTTTGTTTTTAATCAACATATATACATATAAATCAGAAGTACTCACTACTCTATTGATTCTATCACTTTGTTCATCTGCATAAACAATTAAATCTCCTGTCTCCAAGTAAAAATGAGGAGATATTTTTCTAGTGATCTCAGAATAATTTTTTAAGGAACTAAATTTATTGCGGTCATTATCTGTAAACTCTTTATCTACAAAATGTTCAGAATTAGGAACAGTTATTTTAGTAATATTATCAAAAGGAATTAAGAATTTTCCTTTAGAATTTACTTCTATACCTCCCGGATGTATTGCTTTAACAGTGTTAATATATTCTTTTTTTCCTCTTTTACTAAAAACAGTAGATCCTCTTGAGACATTGTTTTTCACAATTTCTGAATCTAAAAAAGTGCTACCAGAAGAGACAATTGAAATAGTATTTTCTTTCGCTAAAGTAGCTGCATTTTCTAATTGAGGGGGATTTTGTGTAGTTTCTAATTTTCTATATTCAATTTTAATATTATCATCATTAAAATATTCATAAAATAATTTAAACTCTCCATTAACTTCTCCCAATCCGGTCATTCTCAGACCTCTTTTATTTAATTTAATGGATAATGGAACTACATAAATTCCATATTCTCCTATACTTGGAAATTTAATTAAATCATTTTTAAATAATAGATTACTTTGGATAAAGTTATATGCATCTAGCTGATGATTAATATTGTTTTCAGAAGAAAATTGTTTAGTCTCTTTAGGAGCATAAAAATAATCTCTTCTTTCCTTTATAGATTTGTTTTTTAATCTTTTAGAAATATTATCTACTAAAGTAGCTGAGTTCTCTTCTGACTCTTTTTTATATAAAATATTTAATTCCTTTTCTTCGGAAAAAGGATCTTTAGAGTACTTAGTTAAATCAATATATTTAATTAAATCTTTAGTATTACTTATTAACTCTTGGGTTTGAGCATTAGTTCAGCCATAAAAATTTTGGTTACTAATAAATACAGCCTCAACTAATCTATTTATTAGAGTTTGATTTATTTTTGGATCTTTTAAATAAGTAGCTAATGCTTCTGGAACATATTCATCTTTAACAAATTTCCCCATAAAAAAATCTTGTGGAGATATTTCCTGTGTAATATTAAATTCTTCTAAAACTTCTTGTAAAGTTTCTTCATCTAAATTTTTTCCTAAGTATTTAAAAATACCTAAAGCTAAAGATAAAGAATTACTCTCATTATAAAAAATTATAGGTTCAATTGATTCTTCTGTACTTACTACAATAGAATCACTTGTTTTCCCGGAAAAATTTAAAGAATACAATAAAGCTTGTTTTTTATTAGAACTTTTAAAAACAGAACTCAGTAAATTATGTAAAGAAACTTCTACTTTAGAATTTATTCCTGCATTTTTAAGTTCTTGTAATTTATTATTTAAGTCAAAAAGTTTTTCTTCTGGACTTATATTATTTATTATGCCTATATTATCTATCTTATCTAAATAATCTTGTCCTATAGGTTCTTGTAATTTTTGTAATAAATCTTTTAAAGTTATTAATTCTACTTTTTCTTTTCCAGTAATTGTATTCTTTCTTTTTTTAGGTGGAATATACTCAAAAGTAGTTTCGCCCTGTGTTATCTTTCTTAATAAAATAGTAGATAGATTCCCTAAAGATCCATTATCAATTAAATAATCATTAATATTATTAATTAAATTATCTTCATTAGAATCCACTAAAATTTCTTTTAAATCTTCTACTGGTATATCAACTTTTAAATCTTGTGTTAAATAATTTAAAAGAGCATCAGAATTATTTATATCATTAGAAGTTTTATATTCTTTTATTTTTTTGTTTAATTCTTCATCTAAGGAAGAAATACCAGAAGAGGCAGGAATTTTTATATTCCCGCCATCTGGTAATTTTATATAATAATAACAAATCATAATCTAAAAACACTTATAATTAATAATTAGGTTTTTATACTCAATTAAAGAGAGAGTATTATGTATATCTTGTTGTATTTGCATATCTGTTACTTGTTTTACATTTTCTAATCTAGTATTTATAGGATAATTATTATTTATTACAAAAGTAGTTTGCCCATTTAAATTCAGATTACCTTTTCTATTAAATATAGACCATAAAATATCTCTTTCAGATACATTATCAAATATATCTACTTCTCCTGCATCCACTCTTTTAGAAAATTCTATATAATCTTTGAAAAGACCCTCTTCTCTTATAAAGTTTTCAAAAATAGGAGTAAGTCTTTTAGGGCCATACAAATCATTATTAACAATTAAATTATAAAGATACATTAGATTTTTCCAAGATACTTCCACTCCTTCAGAATTAAATATTCTATTCTTAGGTTCAATAACTTTATCTACATCATTAAAAGAATTTAATAGTTCTTCAAATCTATCAAGATTTTGAGGAGAATTTAAATCACTAATTTTAAAAGTTGGAATGATTTGAGAAGTAAATTGTCCCAAATAATTCTTTACAGTACTAGTTTTTAAAAAGCTTCCTAAAGAACTCCTACTCGAATTTTTTAAGATAGGCAATAAAAGCTCTTCCATTATTACTTTAAAGTTAGCTATTCCTGTATCTGTATATAAATCTATAATGGTAGGATTTTCATCTTGTTTAGTTACTTTTATAGTTTTATCAGAATGTAAAATTCCTCCTTTTAATAACCCAACAGGATATAACTTAGAAAAATCATTTTTAAATAAAACAATGTTATCTTTATCAAGAGTTTGCAAAAGATCTACTACATTAAATTTATATCTTTTTATTCTATTATTACTATCAATTCATTTTTTAACAGCAAATTTATCAAAAGTAATAGATGCTTTATTTATTGTCTGTTCATCTACTTTAACATTAAAAGCTTTGTTTCCTAAACTATACTTTACTAATTGTTTATTATTATTATATAATTCAAGAGATTTTCTTTTAAGTATATCTTTAAAATCAGAAAATATAAAATTATATTTCTTAGATGTTTTATTTAACGACCTATGTGTTTGAAATGCTCCATTAATCATTTGCTTAAAATGGGGAGAATTTTGTATAACATGAAATATATTAATAGTATTTTTAAATAAATTATAATAATTTATTGTAGCTTCAATATACTCTTCATTATTACTATTTAAATAATGCCTAAAATCAAATCCACCTCCTAATATAGAAGTTGTAATATTAACAGATTCATTATTAGGATCAACTACTTTTATATTTCTAGAATTAAATAAAACTTCTGTTACATAATCTCTTTCATTTTCTGTTAAGACTTCATTCTTAGTAATAATAGTATCTACTAAATCTTTTTCTTTCTTATAAAGTTCAGAATATTTTGGTACTTTTACATATTTTTCTCCAAATGTTTTCAGTTTACTCAAATTCATACCTAATACAGCATGTTCTCTAGTAAACATAGCATTTTCAAATCGAGAAAAGAATTTATGTAATTCTGCTATATTAGCTCTAGTTCTTTGATTAACCTTAAGTATAGAAGCTAATATTTTATATTCTTGTCCTCCGTAGTAAATATCTCGAAAAGATTCTACTTCTTTTAATTGATCTTCTGTTAAATTATTATCTTTTATATAAGTATCTATAAGGGATAAAATATGAGATTCTTCAGTACTTGCTACATCAAATTTATTAGTTTGTAATTCTCTAGCGATAAATCTAGCTAAGTCAGAATTCATAAACAGAGCCACATCTTCTGGAGTAAACCCTAAAGAATACATATATAAATGCATTCCAGATAATTCTACTATAGCATTTATTTTAGCCATAATCAACTCTTTTGCATTATCTGTAGCTCCAGAAACAAATCCAGAAATAATTAAAGCTGCATCATTATTAAGCAAACTTAATTCATCATCTTTATACTGATAAACTTCTTTTAAATGATTTGTAAATCCTTTTAAAGTTCTAGTATCAGATATAGAATGAATATTATAATCTTTTCCATTTATAAATAAAGACTTTTTAAATGAGTATGGACTAGTTAATAAATTTCCTGATAAATATCCTTCTGTATCAAACCAGTTATTAAAATAATTTGACAAATTAAAGAAAACTTTCAATCCATTAGCACCAATACCTACATCATCTTTTCCTACAGATGCATCATACTGTTGTTTATAATAACTTATCATATCATAAGAAGAAAGATCTCTTTCTTTTATATTATATTGAGTAGCTGCTTTTTCTGCACCTTTTTTATGGGCTTCTAAAGCATCATCAATAGGAGAACTTGCTAATAATCTATTACTAGGAGCTGATACTATTCGTTTCGTAGTTGCTATAATAGAATTTTTAACAGCATTTTCCTTATCTATAAACTCTTCTGATAAATTATGGTCATTAATTAAGCTAATAAATTCTAAAGCTAATTGTTTATCTTCCTCAGAAATAATATCTAAAGTAATATCTGGTTCTATATATTCAATTTCTTTTAACATAGACTCAAATAATAACAAAGTATTTACATCTAGTTCATTTACATTATTTAAATTCTTATACTGTTCTTTAAAAATATTAAAAGAATCAGTTAAATTATATCCTCCAGAGTCTACTAAAGAATATTCTTTTCCATTAGGTAAAGGCAATCTTTCAATAATATCTAATTGTTCTTTAGTAGAATAAGTAGATAAATTAGATCATCCTTCATATTGCCCACTATGATCAATACCATAACCCATAATATAAGCTTTGTCAATATCAAAGTCACTACCTTGATAGAATATCTGCCATACAGATACATAAACATCATTAGAATCAGTGTTTTTATAAGCAACAGTTCGCATCTCCATTACAGATTGCAATGATTGTGAAGGTATTCTTGCTACAATCTCTTCTAAAGATTTTTCTCAAGAAACATATCTTGTACTTGATAATTGAGATAAAATATCCTCAAGATTATTTTCTAACCATTCTGGATCTTCAATTAATGGTGCTATTCCTTTATAATTATGGAAATTTTTAAAAATGTTGTAAGATAATTCATTACTGTTCCACATTTCTTCAGATTCCAATTTTATATCTACTTTATTATTTAATAAAGGAACAATAGAAGATATTTTTCCATTAAAAGATTTTATAAAATTCTTTAAATTTTTCTTTACTTGTGGAAAAAATATTTTATTGTTTTTATTTATAGAAGCTGCTTTTAGATATAAAATATCTTTTCCTCCTTCTATATTTAAAATAGCATCTTGTGGAACTTCATATAATGGTTGTCCAAAAGCATCTAATCTAACTTTATTAGATTTATTATAAGATGAATTATCTATTATTAATGGATGTTTTTTCGATTTAAATAATGAAATATCTTCTACATATTTAATATAGATTGGATTATTTCCTTCTGGAGTATTGATTTTTAAATCAGCTTTTATACTAGAAACTTCAAATTCTTCTTCTAATGGAGCTCTAAAAAATTCAGATCCTTTCTTTCTAATCTCAGAAATACTAGTATTTCCTAATCCAAAGACTCCTTTATAAAGGTTTGGCATTATAATTTCTGCTGGTTTAAAAGAATATTTAACAATATTAGATACATTATTATTCTTTAGAGAGAAATTACTCTTTACATCATCAAAAAAACCAAATAATAAATCTTTCTTATTTTCTCCTATAAATAGTTTAGAAAAATCATATTTACCTGTTTTTTCTTCTTTTATAGAATCTACTGAATTTATAATTAATCTATTACTAATTAATTCATGATTTCTTTTATTTCATTTATTTAAATATACTCCTAATTCTTCTGATTTAAATTCAATAGCAAAAAATTCTGAAAAATCTTGTAATACTTTATAATCCTCATCAGATGCTTCTAAGTCTCCTTGCATTAATTTCTCATAAGAGAATTTTAGTCTGACTGGATCGGAATCAAAAGTATTAGACATAACAGCTCCTTTTTCAGTTGAATACTTTAATAGTTCAGGACGTAGGTCTCTCGGAGTAGCATAAGACTTAAGAACAGTTTGTCCTTTAAGTTTTTTCTTAATATTATAATAAGTATCAATATTATCTAAAATCTCTATTTTATTATCTAATATAATAGCATCTCCAGGAGCAATAGAATTAATACTAACTTCTTTAGGAACAAATTTATTTTGTATATAGGCATTTATAATTTCTTCTATATTATTGCCTTCTATAGTACTTTCTAAAGCCTCCTTAGTAATATCCCTCTGAGTAGATATATTTCCATCTTGATCTTCATATAATTGAATTATATTATGAGAAGGATTTAACACAGCTCCTATTCCAGAATAATATCTTGTAATAAAATCAGTATTCATTCTAGTAATCATATCTTTTACAAAATCTTGGAAAAAATGTTGGTTACTAAAAGGAATTAAAGAATCTTTAGAAAAAGTCTCTATAATAGATTGCGCTAAATTTTTATTATCACTTTTACTTAACGAATTATATAATTTTTTCGAAAAGTAAGAGGCAATTTCTTTAGGATCTTTATCTAAATATTCTGTATATTCAGAAAGAGATTTCTCAATTATATTTGCAATATCATTATATACTTTATCAGCTAATCCCGCAGTTCTCTCATTCTGTGCTAATGCAGAAATAACTTGTGTTATCTCTCTAATTTTAGAAGCATCTGCTTCATGATTAGCATCTAACTGAGGCCCCATATAATTATTTTGATAAGTAGTATAAGATAAACTAGAATTATCAAATCAAGCATTTTTAGGGTTTAAATTAGTTGCTCCAGATTTTATTGCAGTTTTATTAGATAAAACATGAATCATTTTATCTTTTAAAAGATATTTTCCTTCTTCTACTTGATCTCCATTCTCATCAAATTGTATAGAAGTTATTAAATCATATATAAAATCATTAGATCCTTCATTAAAGTCAAATTCAGAATTTAAAGAATGTTCCGCACCAAAGGCATTCCATATATCATACAAAGTTTTTATTTTAATATCCCTTTTAGCTTCTTGGGCTTCTCATAAACTACCATTCCATTTATCAATAACTTGTGATAAAATAAGACTATTCCCTACTTTATTTAAACTATAACTAGAGACTCTTATAATATCCTTTTTATCATAGAAAATATTATCAGGTAAAGTTTGGTTATTAATTTGAATATTTAAATCATTAATAGGAATACCTAACATTTGTTTCTGTTTATTCTTAAAATTAATTTTAGCATTTTTAGAATTAATAATCAAATCATTAGTTATTACCATTTCAGCATCTTTTTTAACAGAGCTGCCATAAGGGGTTATAAAAGTACCAAATTGTTTTTTAGTTCCTAAATAACTTTTTCCTGGGTAAGAATTTTCTATCATCTTACTATAAGGAGCTAAGATAAAACTTGATCCATCATGTAAATCTTGCTTATAAGTTTGTCCAGATATATTATATAATATCGCTGTAGCATCCTCAATAGTTGCTAAATTTACATTATCTGGTATACCTAATTTTATATTTTTATCAGGCAGTTCTATAGTAGACGTAAATACAACATTCCTTTTAGCCATTGAAGATAATCTTCCACTCATTTCTTTAGAGAATTCTTCTCTAATGTCTAAAAAACTTTTTGGAGAATTATTTCCTCTAAATTTTAAGTCCTTTACTTTATGAGGATGCATGTACTCTGGTTTGAATGAAATATATAAATATTCATTTCTAAATAAAGCATTTACTCACATTCATTTTTTTAGTAAAGGATTGAGTAAGAATTCATCTTTTCCTGCAACTTTTTTATATGCCTTATGTTCTTGTTTAGAATTTATAAATTTACTTTCTTCTTGAGTTATACCTAAAGAATTTAGTAAATCTGTAAATCCATCTCTACTTTTTGTTGAATTATTTACAGCTTGAATATAATTATTATCAAATAAAATATCTCCATTTTCTGCTGCTAATTTAGTTCTAAAAGAAGATTCCTGTGCTCTTACAAATTCATTAAACCATGTTTTATTACTAAAAATATTGTAAAAATCCACTATTTGTTGATTTACAGCAAGTCTGGTATCTCCTGTTTCAGGGTCTACATAAGAACTATAATGTAACTCTTCTGTAATATTAAGGGTTTTATCTGTATTCCTTACTTTTCTAATTAAATTTAATAAAACAGTTTTATCATACTTACTTAAAAAATTATTAATAATAGTAATTTTTTTACTAAAATTCTTTTCTTTATTTAAGTTTTTATTTAAGTCCTTATCAAGTTTAGAGTATTCATCAAAAATATTATTAGTAACATCTGTATAAAAACGCAAGGATTGAGTTCTTACTAATTCTAATAACTCTTCTATAGATAACATATCTGTTCCATTAGAATTTCCTATAATATTCCTACTTTTGGAAGTGTTCTTATCTTGATAGGCAACATTCTTATTAATCATTTTGCTTACAATATGACTCTTATCAGAATAATTACCAAGTATAACCTCAATATTTTCAGATTCAGAATTATCCGCAAAACTATCTAAGAAATCATAGAAAAAATTAGCTGTAAAATTTTCTAAAACAGTTCATTTAGATGCAGCTTTGTTCTCATGATTAGATCTAATCTCTAATTTAGAACTAGTTCCTCTTAGAACATCTCCTTCTAAAAGAATACTTTTAAATTTATTATTAGGTGAAATTTTCTCTAATTTTCTTTGCTGTTTTAATACTTCTAAATCCATATAAGATAAATTTGGGATTTTAAAAGTAGGAATATTTTCTCCAGACAAAGTTTTAGTAGTAGTAATAGGTTGTACTAAATGATCTGATAAATGAATATCTATAATATCTTGAAATAATGAATTTTTAGTAAGGGGTGCTATCACAGCACTTTTAGATGCTGATATTTCAGAATCTTTTTCTTCAACAGCAGATTCATTATCTAAAATAGTTCCCAGTAAAGATTTTTTTAAATTTTCTGGATTTCTAATAGATTCTAATATACTTTGTAGATTGTAATGAGTATAATCTCCCCACTCCTCTAAATTCCTTAATTTACTAGCTCCATTTACACCAATATGAATTCCTAATTTTTTATATATAAAATTAGCTAATCCAGCATTTGTACTTACTTCTTTCTCTATGTTATCTAATTCTTTAGATAAATCATTAGAAGTAAATTTAAATGTATTGTTTCCACCAGACAATCCAGATACAAAAAGACTTGGTTGAGTAGCATTATTTAGTAGATGTGTATAAACAGAATTTTGTACATCCACTCTTTCTGCATTATGACTATGCATTTCTAAATGATCTAATACTCTTTTATTTGCATCATATATAATATAGGTAGCACCATAAGAATTATTTATAGCATGTGTTAAAATATTAGATATAGAACCATCACTATTTTTTTCTTTTTCATTAATACTCTTTAAAAAAGTATCTAAAGATAATATTACATCAATTTTATATCTAAAATCTCTATATTTAGCAAATTCAGTTCCTTTAAAATTTTTAGAATGAGCTTCTAATATTTTACTCAAATACCACTTAATAGCTTTCTTAGGAGACTCATTAATAGAAACTCAATTTGTTACAGAACTTAAATAACTCTCATTTTTAAGCTCAAAAGATTTTAAAGTAGCTCCTAATCCATCTAAATCTTTCTTCTGTAAATAAGAATTAGTAAATTCTCCAGAACTATTAAATCGAGGAATAATAGAAATAATTTGCTTTGTTAAATCATCTGCTATAGTGTTAACTCCTTCAGAAGCATGTGTATCTTCATTCCAATACACAGTTTCGTTTCCTTTATTTTTAATAAAGTATTTATTAGGAGTTAAAGGAGAATATTCTAAATCATTAAACGCAGCATAATCTATACCTATTCTATTAGAAAAATACTTTTTAATAATATTATCAAAGTTAACTAAAAATATAGAGGCATTATAAGCATCTAATTTAAATTTAATAGTAGGATCTAAGATATTAGTGGAAAAATTAAGTATCTGTTTATTTGAATATGTTTTTATTAAATCAGTATTATCATAATAAAGGTCTGCCTCAAAATCTTTTAAAACATTACTATATAAATTATAATTTATAAGTTCTCCTTTTTTATTATATAATTTACCAATAAAAACTTCTTCACCTTTAATTTCTTTATAAAATAGCTCTCTGTTTTCTAATTTACCTATAGTATCTAAATAATCTACTACTTTTTTAAATAGAGAGTTTTTAAGTTCTCTCATATTTTTATTTAATTCAGCAGAGTTTTTCACAAACTGATCTGCTTCATCTGAATTTAGTAAAGAAGCTTTAGTAATTTGTATATTAATAAATTGTTCAAAGTAATTTTTTGCTTGATTTAAATTACCAAAAAGGTCAGTAACCTCCGGTGATTGGAAGTTACTGACAATATTATTAACTTTTTTAAATACTTCTGCTTTTCTCTTCTTTTTTATTTGAGAATAATCATACCCTACAACATCTAAAACAGTTTTAAGTGTCTCTACATGTGTAGAATCAAATTCTCTAAGAGCTTTCTTAATAGTAAGTCCTTCTTGGCTCTCCCCTAAAATTTGAGTAACCTCCTCAGGAGTTTTTACCCGCTTTCTTCAGATTTTTTTAAGTATTCTTTTTTGTACAGGTATAGAACAAATTTTCATAATTTTATTTTTTTAACATATTCAAATAGTGCCATTCTCCTCATCGTGATTTAATAAAGAGTCTAATAAAGTTTCTAACATCAAAGTAGGTTCTCATCCATAAGGAGTGTCTAAATAAGATTCTATTCCTGAATAATTTATTTTTAATAATCCTTTTGGATATAAATTAAATTCACCTTCTGTTAAATTCTTAAATTTAATTATTTTTTGTATTTCTCCAGAATCATTTAATACTTCTACATCTGATTCTAATAAATCATATAGAACTGGTCAATGAGTTAATACATTATTAACAACTTCTTCTGGATTAGTAACTTCTTCAATAAAATCTTGAAGTTCATTTATCTTTGACTTTAAAAGAGGTCCTTCTGAATCTTTAAAATCAGAGTTAAAATTTTGTACAGACATAGTAGGTACAACATCTTGTACTTCTTCTGATTCCCCTGAAACATCTTCTGAAACACTTTCTTTTATAGTCTCCACTTCTTCAATTTGTTTAACAGTCTCTTTAACTGTTGGGCCTTCTAAAATTGAGGTAAAATCAATTAATAATCTTGGCCCTTCTGGAACCAGTGTCGTATATAAATGATCTAAATCAGAAGGTAGTCTATCTATTATAGGTTTAGTAGTTCCTTTAATTGGTTTTATCTTTACATTATAATAGAACTCTTTATCTGACCAATAATTATATATTTGATCTAGAACTCGTTGAAGTTCCTTATACCTTTCTTGAAGTTCAGGATCTTGATTTTGTTTTTCTATTAAATAATCTAATCTATTATACAAAGAAAATACATTCCAAAATTTTAAGAATCAGTATTTTTCTTTTCCCCTCTTAATTTCTTTAACTACATCTGCTTTAATAGTTGTATAAAAGTTTTTCTCATCTCCTTTATAGTTCTTAACATGCTTTCCAATTCTTTCAATTACTTTTCGTAAAACTGAATTAGGATTATCTTCAGGCTCATAAGCAATATGGCTTATAATATCTTGCCCTAGTTTATCATTAAGACCTTTAAAATATTGTTCTCACTTTTCTTTCTCTAATGAATCCAAATTCAAATCATTTATAGAAATAGCATCAGTAAGAAACTTCTGTTCAAATAAGGCAGAAAATAAATTAGGTTTGTTTGCAGCTAAATCTACTAATAAATCAATAACTTGTCCTCCACTTAACAAAGTGTCTGGAGTTGTTCCTTTTTTCTTAGCTAGAATAGCGCTTCTAGCCTCTCCTGCTGCTTTTCGTATTTCTTCTATCGTTCTTGTTTTACTATTTAATGATATAAATTTAACTTGGCTATTACCTGCATTTGCAGAATTAACAAAAGATACAGCAACATAAGGTTTCCCTTTGTGTATTTTAAATAACTCTTCTAATCTCTCTGGTTCAATAGCTTTACCAAACCTCATTTTTTCATATAACTTAGCAAATTCATTAAACTCAGTAGGATATAAATTATAAGACGTTTTATCTCCTGTTTTAGGTGTATCTCCTGAAAAATCTCAGAAAGTAATCCCTGGAATATCAGCTAAATCATTTAGATTATAGTTTTTATTTTTTGTTTTCTCAAATCGAGTAGAAGTTTGGAATTTAATTGAACTTAAATCAATAGGTGTTTCCATTACTTCTTTTTGCTTCAAAAAGTTATTAAATGTACTAATATTATTTGGAGATTTTTTAAAGAATTCAGAAATAGTTGAAATAGAAGGTGCAGTGGCTAAATGCACATAATAACTACCAGAATCTTTCTCTACTTTTAAATATAAATTTAAATAAGTATCTCCAGTTTCTAAATGTTTTTCTTTAACATCACCAATCTTAGCATATGGAGCATTAAATTGTTCAGAATAAACTGTTTTCTTTAATACTAATGAAGAGTTAATTTTATTAGAAGAATACAATTCTCCAAACATTTTATTAAAAACCACATTATCATCAGGAATTAAATTTTCATTCTGTTCAGTAATATTCTTTAAAATATCATATTTTAATCTTATTAATCCTTTAGAAAGTTTCTGAAACTCTTTTTTCTTCAAAGTAATTTCCTTCAATCCTTCTTCAAATAAGAAGTTTAAGCCAGAATTAATACTCCCCTTTATAAGAATTACATCGTCTCCATTGTCAGTTATATTTACATTAAAATCATTATAAAATGTATGGAACATATAATTAAAATCGAGTACCTTTTTCTCAATTTCAGAGTCTGTTGTAGTTGCTTCCTCTGATACTTCAGGTTTAGTATTAATATGATCTGTAACCTCAACATCAGGTACATTATCTTCTTCAGTAGAATCAAATAAGAAATCTGACTGTAAAGATGAATCTCCTCTTAATATATTTGTTATAATCTCTGCTCTTGTGTTTTTAGCCTCTTCAATAACTTCTGGAGATAATGGTTTAATTTCTTCAGGGAATTCATCTGCTTCAGCATTAGTTATGTCTAAATGTTCAACTTCTTTATCATTTATTATAATAGAACCTGATTTAGCTCTAGACATATAAGTATTAAAAGCCCTAAATTTATGAGTTATTACTGATTCAGTGATATTACCTAAATTAAAAATGAAATAGTCAGTTTCAGAACCTTGTATATTATCCTTCGTATAATATTTTACTTGCTCTTCATTAATACCTAATTCATCTATCAATCCTTTAATCTCCTCCTCTAATTCTGGTGTTACTAAAATACCAAGGGTTTTTTCTGTGTCTTGTTCTAAACTATTTTTAATTGGTTTTAATAACTTCTTATTTATTTTATTTGTTATTAAATCTCCAGTAATAGTATCTTCTCCAAGATAATATCGCAGTTTTAATTTTCCTCTAATGATTGACAGTGCTTTTTGCAAGTCTTTTTCATCTTTATACTCTTTATTTAAAGCTTTAACTATTCCAGATATAGTATCATTATTCACTCTTTTCTGAACATTTGAAGCTCTAATTGTTATATCTAAAGGAGTAGTAAAAATACCAGAAACTCTATCAACATTATAAGAAGATCCCTTTAATAAAGCTCCCTTTTGTGTAGGATCTCCTGCGCCAATGACTTTAGTAAATTTACCAGTTTTTTCATAAGCTTTTTTAATAACTTCATTAATTATTTCTAATTCAAGAGCATTAAAGTGAGTTATTTCATCAATGAAAATTAAATCAGGGAGATTATTTGGAAATTCTTCAAAAGAAATCTTTTCATAATTAATATGTAACCTATTATCTTTTAAAGTTACTATGTCACTTTCAGTTTTATCAGCCTCTTTATTTATTTCCAAGATAGTATTATAAATACCTAATGCTTTAAATAAATCTGACTTATTTAAACTCTTAGTAATATTATCATAACCAACATTTTCTTTTAATGCAGCAACCTGCTCACTATGAGGTGCAGAATATCATACTGACATATTAGAATTTTTACCTTTAATAAAAGAAATTAAAGATTTTAAAAGTACAGAAGATTTTCCTGTTCCTGCTCCTCCTAATACATACGTAATATAGTCTGTTATATGAGTTTCTGGCAAAGCAGATTCTCTTGCTATAGTAGCAAATAATTCAGGTGACATTAGTGAAGCAAAAAGTGGTTCTAGAGCAATTTCCTGTGTAAAGAAAGGAGCTTTATCAAAATCACTTTTTATCGTATTTAATAATTTAATATTAAAATCCCTATTATTTAAAACTAAAGCAGAAGCAAATTGATTAATAAAGAAATGTCTTGAAATATCAGTAGTTTCTTTATCTACTTGTCCCAATTCATCTACTTGATTATTAAAAGAATATTGTTCTTTTAACAAGATTTTCATAATATTATTCTTGTCTACTTCTGAACTACCTTTATGATATTTATATAACTCTTCTTTAATTCTTAGAAGTTTTTCTTCATCAGAAAGTTCTTGTGAAAATATATCATCAAGATTAGGTACAATATTTTTACTATTATACTTTAAATTTAATCCCTCTAATTGTTCTCAATGTTCTACTAAAATTTTATTAATATTTTCTCTTATAATTTCTTGCTCTATGAAAGATTTAGCAGAATTTTGTTTTGATAGTTCTTTTAAAAATAGTAATTTATTCTCAATTCTTTCTAGATCTTTACTAGCTAATTCTGCTATATCAGAAGGAAATGTTTTTAAATCTAAAATATCTGATTTTAATCCATTTCTTTTAGCAAAATTTTGTCTAGTAGTAATAAATCCATAAGGATTATCTACACTTAATTCAGAGGTTTTAGCTGCTTCTACAGTTCCTCTAAACATTTTCAACATATTAATAGCACTCTGCATGTCAGAATTTCTTATTCCTTCTGAAAGATAATTTGTAATATCAGAAGCTTGGAATAAGGATAATTCTTCCTCTTTTAAAATCTGAAATATAGATTTCTTTCTTGGCTTATTATCATTAAGATAAATTTCATACTGTTGTAGATAATCATATATAGTATTAGGTATGAAAGAATTATTTGTTAATTCTAGTAACTCTTTTATAGAATCACTATTCTTATATCCACCTAAGAAATCATTTATTGAAGGAGCTAAAGAATCTACTTCATCCATAGTATTAATATAAGAAGGAAGTTGTTCTAATAAATCCTCAAAAGTATCTTCTTCTGCAAATCTTTGGAATACTTCTTCCATTATTTTACTATAAGAATCTCCATTTCTGATTATATCAAGAATTTGATCTCTTGTTAGATTATCATACTTAAAATAGGTATCTCTAATATAATTTATTTCAGATTCTATTTCTTCTTCCATTGCAGAACTAAGTTCTTGGTCTAAATTTCCATTCTTAACTTCAGCAATAATAGCTTCCAAAGCATAATTTTTTAAGGAGAATATATCTCCTGGAGTATTTAGGTCTTTTTCTAATTCATTAGCTTTTTCCTCATATTTTGTAAAAGCATCTTTCTTATCTTTTATAAGAGTATAGAAATTATTTAATTTAGATACAACGTTATCTTTATTTAATTCTCCATTGCGAATACTTGTAATTAATTCTGGATTATTATAATTATATTTTTCATAAATACTAAATAAAGGTGAAGATAAAATACTCTCTAATGAATCTTCAGTAGAAGCAGGTTTAATTTTATCTAATTCTGAAGAAAATTGAGTCATAGAATTTATTAATCCTACTTCATGAGTATTTATTCCTAATAAATTAGCATAACTTTCTAATTCTTCTACTATTTTTAACCTAAGATTTGAAAAATCTTCTATGGAAACTTTTTCTGCATTTACTAAAGAATTTTCAAGATTTTCTTTTTCCGTTACTAACTCAGGAATTTTTTGCCAATTTTCAATAGAAGTAATTTTAGCTGTCTGTTCATTAATTATATTATTATGAGTTTGTAATAAAGCTGCTCTATTTTCTTTGCTTTTATCTTTAAATGCTGGTGTATCAGAATATGCAAGTAAATAAACATCTAATTTTAAATCCTGAAGAGATTTAATTTGCTTTAAAAGTTCTTCATCATTTTCCCAATCTGGATTTTCAGCAATAATAGAATCTATATTTTTTTGTATTTCTGAATTATGAGTACCTATAGCTTGATCAAAAGTAGTAGAAAGCATATTTGGACTAATAACAGATGTTGGATAAGTTTCCACTATTGCTTCCATTATTTGAGTAAATGTTTCTCTTTTTTGTTCATTATTTCCCAAATAATTATTAATAGATTGATTATTAGGTCCTACTATTACTTTATTTTCTATAAGTTCTTTTACAAAATCAGTCTTCATATTATCCCAAGGTAATAATCTTTTACCAGTTTTAGCCTCAATATCTTTTGCTATGATAATATAATTATTTAATAGAGCTTCCCTTTCTTTTGGATCTGCATCATTAAAAGATTTTGTAAGTTCACTTAATTTAAGGACATTCTCATACATATCTTTTCTATGTTTAGAATATCCACTATCAACATACTCATTTAAAACGTTATTTAAATTCTTTTCATGTTGTTTATAAACTGAAGTAGCAACTTTTAATTTCTCTCTTAAATTTGTTGATTCCACATATTGTTTTCATTCCTGATTAATTCTTTCTTTTGTGAGCCCTGCACCTGTCTCTGGGAGACTGTAATAGTCTTTTTTATATGCACCCTCAGAAAAAGCGGCCTTGTCCAAAACAGCATAATTATTGCTTATATGCTTATTAAAATAAACCATTATTTCATCGAAATATTCTGCATTTAAAGAACCAGATAAAATATCATCTTTTCTTTTGATAAATTCTGATTGTTCTCCTTTTAATCTTTTTACAGTTTCAGCATCATCTTTATATTTCTCTATTTCTCCTGCATAATAAGCTATCTCTGCAGCAGTTTTTCTAAAATCATCAATTATAATACCTTCTATTCCTATAGGAGCACTTCCTTTAGCTTTCCTTAAATCTTTGATAATAACTTCATCCCTCATAGCTTGTTCAATAACAGCATCATCTGTTTTGATAATGTCATTAGATCGCATCATACCCTCAACATTTTTAATCATTGAGATAGAAACATCTGCTATTACATCTGCTTGCGATTGTCCTGGTTTTGCTTCTGGATTAGTTTCTTCTCCAGGTAAAGGAGATATATATTGATTTCCTAATTTATTTCTTTGTTTATTAACTTCTTTTATAAGAAGATCAGCATGTCCATTACCTATAACTTGATATAAATCTTGTTCTACATCTTTAGGAATATCTTGTCCTTTTATCCAAGGTTCTAGTCTAGTTCTATGGAATTCAAATAAAGTTCCACCTAATAAACCTCCTAATAAAGAAGCTAAATATCTTTCAGCACCTGCTTTAGAAAATACATTTTCTACTGTATTAAAGTCTCCTTTTTGTTTTACTAATCCTAAACTAGTTAATGCATCGATAGATCCTTTTACTCCATCCATTACTACTTCTTCAGTAACTTCTTCTACACCTTCGATAAAACCATGTTTCAATAGATTCTCTCCTATAGAAGATGGAGTAAAAAATAAATCATCTAAATTAGCCTTAAATTTTTTAACAGTTGTTGCTAAAGCAGATCTTTTAGCTGCCTCCGTTGGAAGATCCAATCCTTTCTTTACTTCTGGAAATAACCTTTTAGCAGCTTTACTTATAGTTGCTTTATTTACACCAGTAGTATATCCAGTAGTTTTGTCTAAAAACCAATCTCCCATTCTATTATTGGACATTACACCATATATACCAGCAGTGCCCATTAAACTTGCAAATCCTGCTACTCTTCTATCAAATCCAGAATTAACAGCTTGTCCATATATATCACCTGCTTGTGTCAAAGCCATATATCCCAAAGAAAATGTTTTAGCCATTTGAGATTGATTTTTAAGGAAAGTTTTCATTTCTGGAAGTTTATTCATAGCTGCTTTTCCAATCTTTGTCATCTTCTTCATGGCAGCTTTTCCTGTACCAAATTTACCTGCTGCAAGATCTTTATATAACTTAGTATTAACTTTCTGAACTAATTGTTCTTGTTTAACTGTAAGTTGCCCTGCTTTAGTAGATTTTAAGATTTTAGCTAATCCTGCTGCTGCTCTTTGTTCGTAAATTTGAGAAAATATATCTCCTGTCATTTGGGCAATAGCTTCTCCACTGAACATACTTTTCTGAGCTTCATCAGATAAAGAACGAGCAGCAAATTTAGCCATGTAATTTTCAGCAGAGGTAGCTAGTTCAAAAGTATCTGAAGTTTCATCATTAGTAAGAATGCCTTCAAATGCTTTATAAAAAGTAGGTAAAACAGAAGCTAATGAAATAGCAGCTTTTACTGCTGCATATGGCCGACCTACTCCTAGAATTAAAAATGGAGCTATATTCGCAGCAAGTTTTACAGCAGTTTTACCAACAGCAGTTTCTTTATTATCAGCATCAAAAAAATCAAACTTATTCACTAAAGAATGATCGGCTGTTAATATGTCCGTTGGATTAACTACTTGTTTATTATAAACTTCTCTATCTCCTAACGTTTCTATAAAAAGATTACCTCTTTTATTTATTTTTCAGTCACCTACTCTATGATTAACTGAATAACCACTCATAGGATCCTCGTGTGTACCATCTTCATCTCATTGTGCATACACTAAAGTTTCCCCAAAAAATTTATTTAATAAACCTAATTCATTAGCAGAAGTATTTAACCATTCTTCTTTTTCTGAATCATAAATATCACTTGTCTGAGCAATTTCCCTTAAAGAAGCATCAGATTCAGATATACTATTAATACCTGTTTGACTATACTTCTCTTTAAAAGGATTTTTATCAGGAGAATATTCTACAGATACTTTATAAGTAGAAGAATCAATAGGTCTAGTAATGTCAAATGGATCATATTGCGTTTCTTCTATATCTTGTATATATTTATTATTTGTTAAATCATTATACTTAACAGAAGCTAATTCATAAAATTTATCAAAAGCGATTTCATCAAAATTTCCTTTATTATCTTTAAATGTTTCTTTTATAAAATCTGATCTTTTATACTCATCTTTTGAAAATAATGATGTATTTTCTGGAGTAAATTCAGAAGATTTTAAGTCTGAAATTGTTGCTCTTGGATTATTTAAAGTAGCAACTAGTATATCATTAGGTTTATTTATTTCCATATTAATTATTTTCTAAAGCCTTAGCATTGCCATTAATTGTTGGCTTATTCATTTCTTTATAATTATGTTGTACAGTTTGTAATGTAGGGACTGGAGTTGTAGCTCCTTGTTTAGATATAGCATCTACAATAGCAGTTGCATTATCTCTATAAGGTACAAGAATAAGTCCTTTATAATATTTTTCATTATGCCAACTTTTATCTGGAGTAAAATCTTGTACTCCTTCATTTGTTCTTATTGTCCAAATATCATTAAAAATTGGTTCTAATTGATTTTGTTCATTTTTTGAAAGCTGTTTTGCACCACTATTATCATCGGTAAGACCTGAAGCACTATTTGTTCAGCCATACATAGCTAAAAATGGTTTAACTAACTTACTTTCCCTAAGAAATTTTTCATTTCCATCTTCATCAATAGTAACATTAAATCCCTCTTCATTAAATATTCTTTCTAACTCTTCTTTAGAAGCAGTGTCTTTCTTAGCTTCATATTCAGCATATAATTTTTTAAATACTTCAAAAGAACCATAATCAAGAGTTCCATCTGGATTAACAGGTAAAAAAGTTCTAGCTGTAGTAGACCCATCATGTATAATCTGATTTTGATTTTGTAATTTAATTTCTTTATCTCCAAAGAAAGCTTTACTTGTATCTAAAACTCTAGAATATCCATGTTTGGAAAAAATATTTCCTAAAGTAGTTTGTCCAATAGCATTATCATCTTGACCTACTAGAACTCCTTCAGTTCCTATAGAGCCTCTTAATACAATACCTAATTCAGGTTCATTTAATGCAAAAGTATTTAAAGAATTATTTAAAACTCCTTTATTTAATATTTGAAAAGCAGATAAAGATTTTACTTGACTACTTCCTGTAGCGGAAGTTTCTGATACAGGTGATATAGTTTTATCTGTGTCTTCTTCTGTATAAGAATATAACATATTATAAAGAATCTCTTTAGGATTTTCTAGATTATTTACTGCTCCAACAGCATTTAATTTTCTCTGAGCACCTTGTCCTATAGAAGTTCATATATAATTTAAAGCTCTGTCTATATTTTTTCTTTTAGATGTATAAGATGTTTTCACCTCAGCATAATCTCCAGGAGTATTTAAAACCTCCTCTAAATCTTTCATAGCATTAATAACAGACTCTGATGCAGGTTGTGCTTCTAAATATTCTAATTGCTGTCTTAAATCTTTTTTATCATATACAAGATCAGAAGATTCAGAATAATCACTTAAAGTCTCCATTAATTTTTGTGCGTGGTCTGTAATAGTCTTTAATCCCACTGCACTTTGTGCTACAGAAAAAACTTCTGAATTAAATGCTAAATCAGGATTAAATTGTCTAGCATTTAATAATTCTGCTACTGTCATTACAGGAGTTCCTTCATGTTTTCGTTTATATTCAGAAGTAGAAATAGCTTCAACTTTTCCTTTTTTATCTTTCACAAAGACTTCTCCACTACTTCCAACAGCTACTTCATTTAATCCCCCAGCTTCTTTAGCTTTATTAATAGAATCTGTTCAATAACTTTTTTGTTGTAAGATATTATTAATATCTTTCTCTAAAAGTCTCTGCATTCTTAATCTATTTTGAGGATCTGTATAAGCTAAATCAGATGATTCTATTTCTATCAATTTGTCTATAAACATATCAACATCATTTCTTAAACCCTCTTTTATAAGTTCTGCATATAATTTATCATCTACAATTCCAGCTTCCTCTTCTTCTTCCTTTTTACTTGTAGTGGATCTTTTGGAAGTTTTTTGAGTAGGTGTATTCCCACCTTTAATAATGGGGAGGAAAGTAGCAAATCCTCCCCCATTTTGATATTTATTTATATTTACCTTCATTAATTAAATATTTTTATCAAAGATTTTAAAGCAAGTTCATTATTTTTCAAAATACTTCGATTTAATTTTCCACCTTTTTCCATAGAATAAGGATTATATACTTGTAAATTTAATCTAGCTGCTTTTATCTTCTCAATATATGGTTTTAATTGATTTTGTGCAGCATCTAATTTAGATTTCCATTGGCTATATTGATTAGACTGCTCAAATGTTTGGTTACTAGCTCTAGCTGTCTTTCCTTCATCACTAGTTATATAGTCATCTCACTCTGTTTTATAGTCTCCTTTACTTCTCATAATGTCAGAAAGACTGGTGTTTAATTTAGTATATTCAGGATCATTTATAATATTATAATAATCTTTACTTAATTGTTGTCCTTTGATTTTCTCAATGTTACTTGCAAGTGTCTTAGTAAAACCTTGTATAGCAGTGGCATTTGCTTTATATTTCTTAGAATCTACTAAACTAAGTTGTTGACTAGCTCTTGCTACATTTGTTTTATATTTATTCATTAAGCCTAAATTAGCTTGATCTACAGAAGCATCTGATTGTTCTTGCTGAACTCTCTTTTGCATAAGATCATTAGCTTTAGCAACAGACCCTTCAAGCCGTGCTTGAGAAGCTAACTTTTCTCCTTCTAATTGAATAGCATTAGCAGACTCAATATCAGTAGAATTACTCGCTAGTCTTCCTGACTTTCCTATATAATTAGAAGCTGCTGAAGCATAAGGCGCATCTACATCTGAAGAAACTCTGTAAAATCTTCTTTTCATAAAATCAGGTTTTACAATTCCTTCTACAGCAGCCCTTCGTTGTTTTTTAGCAATTTTATTATTATAGATTAAAGCAGTTGCTAAATTACCTACATTTCCTCATACTGACGGATCTTTTGCATAATCTTTTATTTTATCCCATCCTTTTCATTTTCTATCAGATAAAGGCCCTTTTCATCCTGTATAATTAGTTGAACCACTTTCTCCAATACCAGATAATGTTTCATTAGTAGGAGCAGTAAGAGTATAATCTTTTGTAGTCATTAAAGAAAGTCTTTTTCCTGGAGCAAATAAAGTACTATTTCTTGCTCTTTGAGTAACCTCTCTTATTTTATTTAGTTCTAGTTTATCATTAATTACAGGAGTAAGAGGTGTATCTATAGTATTTAAAGTTCCATTCTTATTTACTAAGTTTGAATTTCCAGGTGCAGGCAAACTATTTTTAAATCTTCGCCACTTCTCGTCAGTTGGTAATTTACCTATAAGTCCTTTTTTAGAGTTATCTACTCCAAAAACATCTACTTCACCTAACATCGTTGATGGAGTTGAGGAAGATAAAGGAATTGCTGGATTTTGGAATTTTAGAACCCCTCCTTTTTTAAGAGCTTGTGTTTCAATTAATTCAGAAATAAGTGAAGTTTGTTGTTTATGTAAGTTTTTAAATTGTGTAGTTCCCTGTGGAATACTTCCTAAGTCACTATCAATTTTATTTAACTTGCCTCTTAAATTTCTTACTTTAGCTACTTTGGCTGGATTTAATCTCCACATTCCAAATGAGCCTGAACTAGTTAATCCTCTATTTAAAGCTTTCTTTGCTCTAATAAAATCAGAAGCTCCAGTACCTGAGAATTTATCAGCAGTTACATCCATTTCTAATCCAGATTGAGATCCTTTATTAGTAACAACTACGACATCTCCTTTTCGTTCTAGCCTTTTAAGTATTTCTTTTACATCACTCTTTTTAGTTATTCCGGAAGTTTTTAATTCATCTTTAAACTCTTTAAGCTGTTCTGGTTTATATTTACCTTTTATAGGAGTTTTTAATGATTTTACTTTCTGAGGAATTTTTATAGATTTATCTAAAGTAAATTCTTTTTTACCTGCTTTTAAAGTAAAAGAATCATCTACTACTGAAGTAGATTTAGTAAATCTTTTAACTGCTTTAGCATCTTTAAAGTTTCTTCAAGTCTGTCTTCCTAAAGAAGATACTGCCATAACTCTTTGTAAATCTCCTACTTGTACATTTCCAAAACCACCTTCTTTGATGTCCCCTGTCATACTAATAGCAGACTTAACAGCAGGAACACCTATTGCACCAAGCATTCCAACTTGTAGTCCTTTTTTAACAGCTTTACTTTTTACAAGTTTCTTAGCTACTTTAGAAATACCTGCCAATTCTTGTGCATAAGCACCTGTTTTAAGAGTCTGGAAACTTAAAGTAGCTTCTTTAGAACCCTTAATAATTTCTTTAACAGAAGATTGTTTTAAAGTTTGTCCCACTGTTCCAGGAATTTCATGTACTAAAGCACCATTTTTTCTAACTGCTATTCCTAAATCTTTTAGAATTTCTTTATCTTTTAAAGATAAATTCTTTATATTAGATTTTGAAATTCTTTCTCCAAATGACTCTAAACTTTCCTTTCCTAATTTTTTAGTTGCAGAAGATACTCCTTTTACTAATTTAGTAGCATCTTGTGTAGCTCCTCCTACTTTTTCTAACTTTTGGATATTTTTAAGAGCTTTTCCTGTATCTAAAACTCTGTCTGTTGTTTTTGCAGCTTTAGAAGCTCCCTTTAACAATCTTAATCCACCAAATCCAACTAAACTAGCAAGACTAAAACCAAGATTTAAAGCAGTTTCTCCTATAATTCTTCCTGTAGAATCATCATCTCTAAGTCCTCTAGCAACATCAATACCAGTTAAAGCAAGTCCCCCAAAAAATCCTCATCCAGGAATAAAAGAAGCTCCAGTAGCTGCTAAAGAACTTACATCTAAAGCATCCATGTCCTTTAAAGTTCCAGTAACATCTTTAATAGGAGTTTTTTCTTCTTCTTTCTTACCTTTTTTCTCTTCTTTTTTACCTGCATACTTTTCTAAGTATTCAGACATAGGCATACTTTCACCTTTTTTGAACTTTAGTACACCACCTTTTTGTAAAGAGTCCAATACACCACCTTTTTTAAAGGTAAATCCTTTAGTAGTAGTTGAATTAATTGAATAATTTGGATTAACATTAATAGAAGTTGGAGTTTCTGTATTAGAAAGACCTCCTAATTCTTTGGCACTATTTTGTATTTGTTTAATAGCTGCACCAAGACCCATATTTTTTATTTTTTCATAAAAATCAAGAGCTTTTAACCTCTCTCCCATAGAAGAAGGATTTTCTATTTTATATCTTAAATCTGATATAACTCTAGCCATCCTATCATAATCTACTGCTTCAGTTCTCCCTACTTGATTATTTGGATCTAAAATAAAAGAAAGTTCTGATTCTAGTTCTTCTCAGTTATTAAATTGTTGAGTTCCTTGTATATTTAAGTAAGGATCACCTTCTGCACTTAACATATTACTTATAGGCATTTCTTTATAATCCTGTGTATAACCAGATATATCTATGTCAAAAGGATCTTCTGTTCCTTGCTTTATATATCCTTTAGGTGTCCACTGTAATTCTATTAGTTCATCTGTAGTAGGATGTTCCAAAGTAATTTTTTGTGTAAAATCTGCAAAACCAAACTTATCTAAAGCAATATTACCTTCTTTGTCTTTAGATTGCCATCCTTTTGCTTTCCACGCAGCATATTCTTCTGGTAATTTTGTTTCTAATCCTCTATAACCAAAGGCATCTCCGACTGGATTTTTAAAATATTCTCTATTTCATCCTTCAGTAGTTGGGGAAAAGAATTTTACATTTCCTACATCATCAGAACTAATATAATGTCCATATCCCTCAGATCGAGGATTATCAAATAAATGAGACTTAATAGACATTCCTTTATTAAGAATTTTCTTATTGCCCATTTTATCTTGTACTACTAACCAATTTTTTTCTTTTAAGAAATTAGAAAACCATTCTTCTCCTGAAGGATTATAGTCTTCTACAATATTATTATAACCACTAGCTGTTAAAGCTCCAATAGTTTGGTCATCCAAACCTTTCTCTCTTAAAGCTTCAATTTTTCTTTTTAGTTGGTTTTCTTCTGAATCTGCAGGCTCTTCTTCAACTCTATCTTTATAACTAAGATTAGTTGGGTCTCAACCTAATTTATTAGCAGAATCTACAAATAAATCTCAATCACCATTCTCTATAATACTTAATAGATTCTGAGTTTCTTCTACTTTTTCGTAATTATATTTATCTTTATTAGTAGAAGATTCATCTAAATAATCTTGTGCAGCTCTTTTAGCAGCATCAAGAGTTTTTATTTTTCTATCTTCTTCTCCCATTTCTTCCCAACGAGATTCAAATACATCTCCTTTTCCACCAAAATCTCTTAGTCTTATAAAATCCTGTAAAGAAGCTATAGATCTTTTTTGTTTCTCTACTGGTTCTGCAGGATTATTTGTTTCAAAGTCTAATAATCAAGAGGCAATTAAAGAATTAGATTCTTCTTCATTTCCAGTTGAATATTGTCCTAATATATTTTTACTAACAGGTTTATCTGTTCCTTCTCAATTATATCCTCTTAAATCCTCTGGAAGTTGTTCTTTATTAACAGTGTATTTATTGGATAATTTATCATACTGGTAAACTTCACCAAATTTAGGAGTATTATAAAATTCTTTATATAGGTCTCTAAATTTTTGTGCAGCTTTTTGAGCATGAGGAAGGGCTTTTTTAGTAAATTTAGTGTTTTCTAATTTTTTATCTAAAAAATCCTCCACACTTTGTATGGGGGTTATTGTATTTCCATTTTTCAATTTTTTTACCAATGCCATATTGTGAATGTTTTAAAAAAGAAAAAGGGAGACAGTGTTCTGTCCTGCTCCCTTTAATTAATTACTTAACTTTTACTAATTTCCCACCTTTTTTTGCATAAACTGGGGCTTCTTGTGGAGCGCCTCCTCCTTGGAGCATCTCCATAATCATCTGTGATAACATTGCTGCTGCTTCTGGCCCAAGTTCTTGTACAATTTGTTGTGCCATTTGCATAATTTGTTCTTCTGGTCCCCCTGCTGGGGCTCCAGCTGGTGCTGGTGCTGGTGCTGCTCCACCTGCTTGTAAAAATTTGGTTTTTACTTTCATTGTTTAAATTAATTTTAAAATTAAAAATTCTTATAAGACATTCACATTATTTATTTTCTACATACTCAGGTTCATTAGAATCTTGCATGTCTAAAAACTTGAAGATTCTTTTACCTAGAGCCTTATAATCTTTATCTTGTTTAGTAGCATAAGCTCTTTTAGAAAATTTTATTAGTATTTTTGTATTTGGTCGAGAAAAAATCCTTTCTCCTCCTTCTAATTCCATTTGAGGAGTTCCATCTTCTTTTAAAACCAACATTTTTCCTGATTTAACAGTTCCACCAATAAATTCTAAAATATCATCTTTTTTTATTCCAGAGTCTTTATTAACCTCTAAAACAGCAGAAGTATCATCTACTGTTAAGTAATCTTCTGATTCTGGGACTCCTTCAAAAATATCCAAAACATTAAAGTCTGAATCCATAAAAACTAGATCTAAAGGAATCTTAGTGTCTTTCATCCACATAGAAATTTCTTCTGGCTTTTCCCAGATAAACAGCATTCCTTCATCTTTTGGCAACTCCTTAATATCTTGTAATCCTTCTTGTTGTTGCTCTTCTGTTTCAGCTACTTTTACTATGTAATCTTTGTCTCCAATATTAATTTTTACTTTCTTCATAAGTTCTAGTCTTCTATTAAATTAACATTATCTTCTGTATTTTCTAGAATATCTTCTGAAAAAAGTTTTCCTACCTCAATTAGATATTTATCTTCGTCTGATTCTTTATATTTCTTTTTTAGATCCTCTACTTTTTTAGTAAGATCTGAGTTAATTATCAATTCTTCTTTCTCTATTTCTGCATGTTGTATAGCTTCTCCATCCTTATAAATAACTACAGGAATACCTTTTTTTGTAATCTCCTTTTCATTATGTTCATTTAATCTGGAATGTAGTTTTCCTTCTGGGATAACATTAACTTTACCACCATCTTTAAATTCTATTGGTTTCTCTAACTTTTTTAATACTTCTTTCTTAATTTTTCTTACTTTATTAAGAGAAGCACCATTTTTTGCATACAATAAAGGATTTACTCCCTGTAACTGCTGTGCATTTTTTGAAAGTGTATCTCGAAAATTTGTCTGGCCTAATGCAGAACTATTTTGTGCTTTACTTGATTCTCGCTTCTTTTGTAGATTTCTAAAATCAGCTAAATTTACTCTATTTTCTCTTTTGGTTGCTATACTATTTTCTTCATTTTCTTTAGTTCGACTTTTTAAAAACCCAGAAATCCCTTTATCTTTTACATCAGATATAGTTGATTTTATACTTCCAAATAAACCTTTATCTGCTATATTTTTCTTAGCTGTTCTAAACATACCAGATACCTGATTAGTAATACCCCCAACTTCTCCACCTTCTACTTCTCTTGTATTATAACCTGTAACACCTTTTGTTAGATATTTATCTGAATCATCTATTTCATGTTTA
>JAQICV010000087.1 GCA_027858315.1 Candidatus Woesearchaeota archaeon | reverse complement strand
AAGTAAATCTATCAGGAATTAAACCTATCTATGATAAAGAAGACTTAAAAACTTTTATTAAAGCTGAACAAAAGATTCAGCTTATCTATAAAGAAAATAATGTAGATAAAAACTCATGTATGGATGCTTTTGATTTTACGATCTGTCAATTTGCCTATGATGGTAAAGAGATAACTTGTAATCCAGAGTCGATCCTTCATCTAAAAGAAAAAAAGTTAGTTATGCATAAAATTCCTTTCCCCTATGATACACTTAGAAGACTTCAGAAATATATTAAAAAAGGATATACTATCTGTAATGGTGGGTTAAAAGAAATTGGAGATGCTATCAGAAAAATGGATCAAAAAGAATATGATGAACAAATACAATTCTATCCTGATAAATCAGCTAGAATAATTAGATATGATTGAAAGGAGTTTATAATGAGAAATACTCAATTTGGTGATGGAGAAACTTGTGATAATTGCTTAGTACATTTAGCTGACAAAGTTTGGCAAGATCACGATGGTGGTTTGTACTGTGAAGATTGTGCAGTGGAACTGGAGATTAAAAAAGAACCTCCAAGATTTACAAAACAAGATTTTGTTGATGCTTCCTATAAGGGTCAGGTAGACAAGTTATGTGAAATAATTGAATACCTTTATGAGGAAGTAGAAGAACTTAAAAGATGACTTTAGAAAATCAATAGAGGAGATAGATCAATGAATAAAGAAGATTCTTATAAAGACTCTATGAGAAAATGTTTTCATATAGTCTATACTAATTATATGGGGGATAATAATGCTAAAGAGACTGACAAAGACTGAAGAGTTAGATCAGGTAAATAACTATCTTATTGATCTTAATAATGAAGAGAGACTACTTCATTACTTCATAGGTGGGAGATTAGACTTAGAAACTATGCCAAATAGTTCTGAATGGAGTAAAATGGATAGGATATCAAAGATTGATGATAGAGTAATTGGTTATATAACAGTTAATATAGATAGAAACTCTATGAGAGGTGATTGCTTTGCATTTTTATCTATTACTGAAAGATTAAACCCTATATTAGTTTCAGATACATTGAAACTTATAGATGATCTGTTTAATCACTATGGAATTAATAAGATAGAGTTTAATTGCTCTGCTAAAAATCCAGCTTTAAAGGGATATAGAACTTTCATAAAGAGATATGGTGGTAGAGAGATAGGTTATGGTAGAGAAGTGTTTAAGCTTATGAATGGTCAATATGTGGATGAAGTTCTGTTTGAAGTTCTATCAAGTGAATGGAAATATACAAGGAGAAAATAATGAAATTATATGCAGTATCAATGTTATGTAAAAAAGAGATAATAAGAATTAAAACAATCAATCAACCGATAGAGCAAGAGATTGATCTATCATGGGCTGAAGGTATGATCGGAGCTATGCCTATATTTGATGATTATGATAAAGCATTATCATATATTAATGGACATAAATATAGCATTATTGAACTAGAGTTATAGAGATATTAACGTTAATATTTACTAAACTCTTGAAAGCTACCAAAGGTATCAATTACATAATGTATATCAAACTCATGAAATAGTGCTGAAGCAGGGTATGTATCTTCAGCATCACTACCTAATCTTGAAAAACTCATTAGTAGAACAGCAGATATATTAGTATTTTCTTCTACTATTGGAGGTTCAATTAAACCAAAGGTGCTTATCTGCATTATGTTTCCTGATGTATAAGTAAAAGCTGTATCTATAGTAGTTATCTCAGTAAATGCTGTAGGTACAATAGAGTTATTATAGATCCACTTATATCTTAGTCTCCACTTTACATTACCAGCTTGTTTTTGAGTCCAATGTATATGAGGTCTTATAGGTGAGTTTAATCTTCTTGTATGAGGGAACTGACCTATTACAAAAAGAGTATTTACTTGATTATTTAAAAAATCATAACCTATGTCAGTAGTATTAAAAGAAGGGGGAGATGCCGTACCAATAGGATTTATAGCTGTAGCTGGAAATCTTAAATCATCCCAAGTATAATCTTCTAGTCTTAATTTAGAAGGAGTTAAATAATCCCCCCATATTGAAGTTTTAGGATTATTATCTGCCATAATTACCTCTTACATCTAGTCTAGCTCTAGTAGCAACTCTATTTACTATACGTATAGCATTAGGAGCTATAGCATAGTCCTGAGTTAGAATAGTTACATCTTCATTACCCCACTCTACCCATACTGCTGTATCATCTACTATACTAGCATGAGGGGAATTAGAAGTTTCTAGAGTAGCTGTACCTGTTCCATCAGTAAAAGATAGTGTTACATTAATCACTGCTATATCATCAAAGAACTCTAGTACATCACTGGTCCCTATCTCAGATATTTCTAATAGACCTTCGGTTCTTACTTTAGTTACTATTGCCATTTCTATTACCTCTTATTTATAAAATATATTTCCTACTGCTGAAACTCTAAAATCATGTAAAGTGGATAAATCACTATTATGTCTAATCCATGTAAAGTCATTTGTTCTACCCTGTAATACAATGGGTGCATTATTTGTTTCTCTTATATGTTTAGAAAAAGTAAAACCAAATAGAAGTTACTCTCTTCATAATTCATTACCTCTTCTATAATAGTTATTATTTGTTTAAAAGATTATTATGTTAGCCTAGAGTTTAACTGATCAATAATAAAATTTATTTATATAAAATTAAAATAGGGTAGGAGTTACCCGAATTTACGCTTGTAGAGATTAAGACCTCTCAAAAATAAGTTTACTTAATTTTGAAGTTTGATCGTTGAAACAAGAAGCCCAAAGTTTTAACTTTGGGTAGCTCAC
>JAQICV010000086.1 GCA_027858315.1 Candidatus Woesearchaeota archaeon | reverse complement strand
TATAAGAAAAAGACAGCTGAAGAGAAAAAAGCTGATAAATCAGACAAGAAAGAAGAGTCTGTATCAGTAAACTCTAAAGTTAGAAATTTTTATGTTGATTCAGTTAAGGCTAACAAAGGTCTAAGAGAAAATAGAGCTGAAATACTTGCATGTGAAAACTTAAAAGAAGCTCAAGACTTAGTATTAAGATTAGCTAACTCAGTTGGTAAAAAAGTAGAAGCAAAATATGATAGTGAGGCAACTAAAGTTACTGAAGCGACTGTAAAAACAGCTAGTTCAGTAGTTGAGAGATATAGACGAAGTAGACTATAAAAAACGTACAACTTAACCTTTTTGGAAAAGTTGTACTATGTTATTAGAAAGACTTTATAAACCAAAACATTCTAAGATTTAAAATGAACAGAATGTAGAAGTCCACTTAGTAAAATGATGAGTGGAAGTTGTAGAAGTATAAATACTTTTATTGAAGGAATATATAAAGATTACTATAAGAAAATAGGATTTTACATAGTAACTATAAAAAGTTAAATATGTGAATATATAGATTTTTAAATATTAGAATAAAAGGAAAATAAAATTATGGGTATGAGTAAATCAATGAATCCAGAAGATAAGGCTGAAATGGCTTTACAAGAAAACGACTATCAAGAAGCAGGATTAAGACTAATTGAATCTTGGGAAAAGAAAGATGGTATGGAACTAGGAAATGGTGTTATCGCTGAAATGGCTGATAAAAACATCTATAATGCAATGGCTCTTGTTAAGTTCTTAGAGAACACTGACAAATCTTTAAATAAAAGATTAAACGAGTATCAAACATCCTCTTATATGGGTGTTACTCCACAAGAGATCGTAAAGGTATTTAGATTCTCCTATGGTAACTCTATCGCACCTGAATTATTTAATTTCTGGGCAATGGACTCTGTAAAAGATTCATTCTTTAAAATTGAGAATAAATATACAGCTACTAAACGTGGTGCAACAGAAGGTGATACTACCTATGAAAGTTATGGTGATGGTGGTAGATATCCTACTTCTTTTGAAGAAGACACTATTACAGGTGACAATATTACAACTAACTTTACTGGAACATTACCAACAGTTCCTCTATTACCATACTCTGTTAAAGTGTTTGGTCCAACAGGAATCATAGCAATTGATGATGGAAATGGTAATTTAAGTGCAACAACTGACCTTGTAATCACAGGTACTATTGACTATACAACTGGTGCATTCGATTATACTTTCGGAACAGCTCCAGCTACAGGTCTTGTATTTACAACTCAATACAACTTTGACTTAGAGCAAGAAACTTTATTTGATGAGATTACAACTTTATCTCTTGATATTGTTCCTTATGACTTTAAAGCTAAGTGGCACTCAATGGAAGCATCTTGGCATACTTTTGCTGAGGAAGTTTCAGAGTCTAAACTTGGTAGAAGTGTAAGACAAGATTTACTTGATTCAATTTCTGATACAATCAGAAAGTCTCAAGATGAGTTCTTCTGTAAACAAGCAACTAGACAAGCAGGTTGGGCAACAGCTATCACTTTTGATACTGACTTTTCAGCTCAAGGTGCAGATAGTGACTATGCTAATGCTCAAGCGTTATTTAGTGAGTTTGAAAACTCTAGAACTCAAACTTATGATGCATTAGGTAGATTCCCAGCTAGAACTAATCTTCTTGTAGGAGCTAAATCTAAAGCATACTTAAGAAAGCTTAAAGGTTATACTGTTAATCAAAATAAAGAAGAGATTGGTTTCTTTAGAGATGGTGATGTAGCTGGATACTCTGTATATGTAGCACCTTCAGCTGTAGTAGCAACTGACGATATCTACCTAATTGGTAAAGGTAAAGACTCCTTATCAACCGATGCGGTAGTTTCCGTAGGAATGTATAAAGGTGAGATTAGAAGTGATGAATTGACTTTTAGTAACTTCAAGAATGCCTTAGGTTTTGGGATGATGATGGATCATAAAATTATGAACCGTAATATGGTAACTCGTATACATCTATCAAACTTATAAAAAGTAAAATAGTAGTACTGAGGTATTGAACCTACCTTAGTAATATGTTAGAATGAATTATCAAGCCTAATAGTATATTAAGAAACTTAGTGAGAATATATTCCTCTAATTAAGTTTGGTTCACTTAGTATATTGTTAGGCTTTTTTAAAAGGAATATAAACAATGAAAGAACTAAAAGAATTAAACTTATCAGAAAAAGAGAAAAAAGATTTTAAATGGTGGCTTGATAGTGGGCTAAAAGAGATTTATGACTATCAAGAAAACTGGAAGTTTGTAACAGATACAAGTAAGAAGTTTACTAATCCTAAAGTATGCTGTATATGTGGAAAACCTATTAAAAAAATAATAAAATATAAGGAAAGTAGTTATTGCAATAAACATTATGAAAATATGCTATATAAAGGGTTAATTCCTAAGCACAATAGAAGGCACCCTAACGAAATAAGAATATATGAAGGTTACTGTTCTATTTTAACTAAAAGTAACAATGGTAGCATAACAGGTGAATTTTTTATAGATGAAGAGAGTTTACTGCAAGTAATTAAGCAACATTGGAGAATAAATACAAAAACAGGTTATTGTGTAACTCATGGTGCAACAGGTTATCTTCATACGTTTTTACTAAAAGCAGAAAATGGAGAAATTATAGACCATATAGATAGAAATAAAGTTAATAACAGACTTTCTAACTTAAGAAGTGTTCCTCAAAGATTCAATAATATAAACTACACTATTCAAAAGAATAATACTACAGGATTTATAGGTTTAACTTATTTAAAGGCATCCAATAAATATGTAGTTAAGATTAATATAGATGGTGTAAATAAAAATATAGGGAGTTACTCACCTATAGAAGAAGCACTAAAAGTAAGACTAAATGCTGAAGTTAAATATTATGGAAAATATTCACCTCAAAAACATTTATTTAAAGAGTATGGAATAGATGACTCACATATACTATATGATGAAGATATAATCTACAAAAGACCTTGTGATATGTTTCTTAAGAAAGCCCTTGAAATATATAAAATGTACATAAAGTAAGTATAATCTCCAAATTGTACTATTATATTATACACTAAGGAGATTTAAATACGATGGCAGTTAATATATTACAAACAGATAGAGAGTTTATACTAGGAATAATTGGTTTTCCAAACATAGAATTAGCTGATACTGGACTTATGACTGATGCTATCATAGATGCCCAAGTAATTCTTCCTAGTCTTCAAGAATACTTTAGATGGTTCCCTATAGAAGAAATTGTTCAAACACAAATGTCATCAGGTAATACAGGAATAGTGATAGACTTTCCAGAGGATACTATAGACCAATTTGTCTATGATGTTAAGGATGTGAGGCTTGCTCAACTTCAAGATACAACCAATGTATATAATGGTAGCAACATATCTAATCCTTTAGTGCAATTTAGAAATATTAGTAAAGGTGGAGGAGGCGGACTAGGTTCGAGAATGGACTATGGATTCAGCTCTATAAGAGGTTCTGAACAGTTTGGAATGGATGCCTATACTAATCAAAATCAAGTATTCTATAATAATGTAGACACTATAAATAAAACAGTTACTTTATATTCTCAAAATCCAGGAATAGTACAAACTACGTTTGCTAAGTATTCTGATAACGTAAACTATGTTAAATACACCTCTAAAAGAGAGTTCTTAGACTTATGTAGAGGAGAATTACTTTTATACTGGGCTAATAATCTCAAGAGAATTAATCCTGAGTTTCCAGTACAATTCAATGTGGATGACTTAGTTTCAGATGGTCAAGAGCTAAAAGACTTAACTATTAAGAAGTGGCAAGGGAAGACCAAGGCCGTGGTAATGAGAAATTAAGATAAATGGCTAGTAATATAGATGAAGCAAAATATACATTAAGACAGATATGGCTCTATACATATAAGAACTATAGATCAAGATTTGAATATAGGGACCGAGATGTGTTAAAAACGGTTCAAGTTAGAGAGATAAAAACATATACTAAAGATCGAAATGTAACACCTGTTAAAAAGTTTGAAATAAGATCTTTTTCATATCCTCAATATTCACCTTATGTACAATTGAAGGGGAAGGGATCTAAGACTCAAAGAAAAGTAAAACATCAGTATGACTGTACATTTCAGTTCGCAAGTCTCGACTGGAATTCTCCTTTTAAATGGAGAATAGGCTCTCAAAGAAGATATCCAGATGATGATTCTAAAATAAACTATAATCAGATAAAGCAACTACATAAAAGTGTAAGAGAAAAGCTTGTTAAAAAATATGGTAAAGGCACTAAAGAATATAAAAAAGCTGTAGCTAGTCATAAGAAAAAAGCAAAATATATTGATAGAGGAGATTATATATCTCAGGTCTTCGGAATAAATGGAGATGCTTATTTCAGAACTCAAGGGAACGCTTATAGATCAGGGAACTTATTCGGTATAGCTTGGAATAAAGAAAAATATGGGGATGGAATGCCTTTTTTTGGTAAACATGACTTAAGAGTAGTAGAACACCTATTAAAAAAAGGTTTAATTAAAAGAGATTAAATAACCTATTTACATAATTGATACTATAATAGTATAATGATATAGAACTTAAAGGAGATTTATATAATGATAAAACAAAGAGTAAAAGAAGCTAGTTCAAGATATGATGATAAAATAGAGGCTATTGAAGATAGTCTAGGTTATGATACAGCTATTAGAGAATGGGAAAAAGGAATTAGTACTCAAGATGCTGAAGAGCATTTACCAGAAGTAGCTAAAGACTTTGATATAGAACTAGGGCCTATTAGTGACAGAAGAGATGTATTTGATGCTATAGAAACTCTAGAGATGTCTATAGGTGCTGAAAGTCTTTTTAAAGAGCTATTTCAATATCTTAGTGACAAAGTAGCCAAATATCTAATAACTGGAATCTATAATGATTATGATTTAGGATATGATGATGATATGTATGAAAGTTCTAAGAGAAGTAAAAAACAGATAGAAAAAACTTTAACTAAAGATACTCTGATAGAGGGAAAATCAATATCTAAAGGTACTAAGGTAGTGATAGAAGAAGCTACTAATACCAAGGAAACAGATCCTAAAATAGAAGAGGCTTTTAATTCTAATGCTGACATAGAAAACTTAGTATATGAAGTACAAGACTTAACTGATAGAAATAATCACATAGAAGCTAGACTATTAGTTGCTGAAGAGTTTGGTATGACTAAGTATTATGATTTATTTACGAAAATAAAAGATATACAAGACTTAGAAGGATATATACCTAATGATGTAGCTACCTATAGATACCAACTAACAAATAGTATGTTAGAAATTATAGAGAAGTTATCAGGAAAAGAAACTAGAGATGCTGTATATACTGCTATGTAAATAAAATAACTTCCCTTATAAAAGTACTATTATAGTATGAGGGAAGATTTAAACGATATAACAGTAGAAAATATAAACTTATTAGAGTTTGTATTAGATGGGCAAACATCATTATACTATAACCAAGATAATAAATTATGGTTTTTTGAGTATGTTGATTTAGAAGAGGAAGGAGAAGAGTATACTATATGTTTTAAAACTACAGATAGTTTACCTTTAAAAGTTAATAAATACATTCTTACAAAAGAAGAGTTTAGTGTTTATGAAGAAATAGTAGAAGAGGAGAGTAAAAATAATGAAAGCTAAATTAAGAGACAACGCTCCTTGGCCTACTCAAAAGTTAAAAACAGGTATTATCTTGAATAAAACTGATTTTACTACTATAGAAGATAAAGTAGTACAAGATTTTATTAGAAACTCTTTATCAAAGACTGTAGAAATAGGGGGTGAAAAACCAGTTAAAGTTACTAAAAGAAAACTAAAAACTGAAGAGCCAAAAGAAATTAAAAAAAGGGTGTTAAAAGAAACGCCTAAAGAAATTGAAAAAGAGACTACTACCAAAACTAAAAAAGTTGAGATAGTGGATAAAGATAATTTAACAGAAAAAGAGTTAAAGAGTACACTTAAATCTGATATAGTAGAGTCATTATTAAAAAAAGGTTTTACTACTGAGGAGTTAAAAGGCTTAAAAAAGAATAGACTTATTGAAGTTTATTTAATAGATAAATTATAGAGTAGAAGGAAGATAAAATTATGAGTATGGTAGGATTTGATTATAGAAGTATTGCTAGACAGTATGGAATTAACGATGATAAGAAAGCTAAGAAGCTCTATATGGAAGCGATGGATATTACTAGAAAACTTTCTGGAGATGTTCCTCAAAATGCTTTAGAAGCACAATTCCCAAAAGAGTTAATGGATAACTATCAGGATGTGTTACAAACGATAACAGATCAAAATCATAGAGAAAGTGTAAAGAAAGGAAACAGTATGAATAGAGTTCAAGAGATGGCATATGATTTTAATTCCATATCACAAGAATTAAGAAGTGGTAAAAATGTAGGTGGATATAAAATAAAGGATGTAGGAAATACATGGATTTTACTAAAGAATGGAAGAAATGTAGGTGAAGCTCGGTTATTTGATAACTTAGTTTTTGATGTTATGACAGGACTAGGAATAACAGAGTCAACTAATAAAAACAGTATGAATAGCAATATGAAGAATAAAACAAAAATTAGAGAATATCTTGAGAGTGATATGCCTTTAGATGAACTTATCAATAAGTATGATTTAGAGGAAGAAGAATCATATTCACAATCTATAATCAATCGTAATACTAAAGACTTTAAAGGTAAGAGAAAAGAGTATGCTGATAAAGATGGTGATCTATCTGGAACAAACGGCTATGGAGCTTCTTATGCACAGGATGGGAGTAATGCTTATGGAACAACCGATGATAAGCAGGAAATTATAGATGCTGAGACAGCTATAGACTCTAATGATAACGAGGGAGTAGAGTAATATGAAATTAACAAAAGATACTTTAATCGAAGGCGAAATAGTTAAGAAAGGTACCAACATATCAATAAAAGAAATAAACTATGGTTTCCAAGGTGATGATAGCAATAGGGACTCTAAAGTAAAGCCTTTTGGTGATACTCGAACTATGAATAAAAATTCTTTAGTAAAAAGAATGTTAAAGAATGATATTACTATGGTAGACCACATGTCTCAAGGTAATCTACTTTATATCTACATATCTTTTGAAGGTAATGGAGAGGCTACTGTAACTACTAAGAATGGATCTATACTTGATACTAATATTGAGAGAGAGGGTGGAAAAGTAAGAGATTTTAAAGATAATGTTTCAGATGAGGATATACTAAACATTTTAATGTATTCTGGAAAATAGAAAAACAAGGTGATACGCTACCTTAAGTGCGAAATTGAAAAGAAGGTAAATCTAGCCTTAATATACTAGATTTTATATAAACAAAAATAGTACAAATAATGTACAAGGAGAATAAAAGTTATGACAGTATTAACACGTTGCTCAAATGGCGTATCCTACGGGAAAAAATACACAGCGGTAGCTCAAGATGCTACAGATGGAGAAATCATAATTGACTTTCAAGTTAGCTATGACTTAGCAGGAGTTGTTCAAGTTTTAAGAGCTGGAGTAGATGTTACAGGCGATGCTGTTATCACATTTCCAGAAGCAGGACAAATATCAATAGCTGATGGGGCTACTTATGCTGTTACAGCAGATGATGTAGTAGTAATAGTTGCTAATAGAAATATTTAGTAGATATTAAGTGTATCCAGCTTTAAATGGAAACTTTAAAGACCAAGGTTGTTAAGTCTCTAAAAGATCAAGGGTGCTTTAGATAGTAGGCTTCTTGTGTTGCTAGAGCGGATCAACACCTTAATCAAAATAAGGCTCAATAAACTTAAGAAGGCTAAGGTTGAAAGATCTTAGCTTTTTTAGTATACTAATATTAAGGGAGAAAAGAAGTGAGTGAAGATAATGATATAGTACAAAAACTAACATCAGCAGAGGTCTATGTAAATTACGTGATCGAGTTTATTGATGAGTATAAACGACAGGTTAAATTAGTAGATAAACACGATATGATACTACCCTCTTATCTAAATAGAGCAATAGCAGAGTATGGAAGTCATAGTGCAACACTAGTATCAGAAGAGGCGAGATTAAGAGGTTATTTAAAAGAAGTTAAAAGAGACTTTGATAAGTGGAACTCTAGAACATTCATGGAAGTTAGAACTAGACTAAATAACGAGTCAACTTCTAAGAAACAAATAGCAGTTAAAGAAATAGAAATGGCTGTTAAAACTTATCATGCAGACAAATACTATGAGTTTACAGAAGCTATGGAGAATACTGAACTTAAAATAGACTATATCCATAATCTAGCCTCATTTTGGAAGAAACAGGATAATATGCTTTCCAACTTATCCTATAATATGAGAAGTGAACTAAAATCTTTGAGTGTACAATCTAGAGCTAATGGTGAAACTGAGCAATCTAAAAGAAGAAAACTAAAAGACTAGTATTGACAAAAGAGTCTCCTTAATATAGGATTAAATAATAAATAAGGAGACTATAAATGAACAATTTTAATAAAACACTAGCAGAAGTAAAAGAAGCCAATGAGGACTTTGAATTTTATCCTACTGACCCAAAAATGCTAGATGTAATATGTAAAGAAATAATTAAGGAAGAATCACATAAATCATCTAACTTATCAATATTAGATATTGGAGCTGGCAATGGCTCGTCTTTAAACTCTATAAAAGAAAAAATAGATGGAAAGTATGGAACTTATCAAAATGACTATATAAGCTCTACTTTATATGCAATTGAAAAATCACAAGTCTTAATAAACTCAATGGATAAAGACTTATTTATTATAGGAACAGACTTTTATCAACAAACATTTATAGATAAAAAGATGGATGTATATTTCTCTAATCCTCCATATTCTGATTTTAAATCTTGGACTATGAAACTAATAAGAGAGTCAAACTGTAATACAATGTATCTTATAATTCCTGAGAGATGGAATAATTCTGAAGAGATAACTTCTTTATTAGACCAAAGAAGAGCAACCTATGAAATATTAGGAAACTTTTCATTTGAAGATTCTATATACAGAAAAGCCAGAGCAAAAGTAGATATTGTGAAAATTAGTTTTAATATTAGTAAGTTTAGAAATAACCGTTCCTATAATTCTAGTGTAACAGTTGATCCTTTCGAGCTATGGTTTAATGAAAACTTTCATATTCAAGAAAAAGAGCCTAAAGAAGTAATTAAAGAAAAAAAAGAAGAGCGTAAAAACACTTTAACTAATAAAGCTAAGATTATAGATAATCTTGTTACATTCTATAGTGAAGAACTAGATAACTTAATTAGTAACTACAAAGCTGTAGAGACTTTAGACTCTAGTTTATTAGAAGAGTTAAACATAAACATTCCATCTTTAAAAGAAGGACTTAAAACTAAGATACAAGGTCTTAAAAATATATATTGGAAAGAATTATTTGACAATTTAGAAGCTATTACAAATAGATTAACTTCAAAGTCTAGGGATTTACTACTATCAACTTTATTAAGAAATACTTCTGTAGACTTTACACATGAAAATATATATTCAATTATCCTTTGGGCTATTAAAAATGCTAATAAATATATTGATAGTCAACTACTTAATTTATATAAAGACTTGACTGAGACTAAAAATATAGTAGGATATAAATCTAATGTTCATATGGTAGATGATACTTGGAGGTCAAACTCAATAAGAGATACTAAAGATAAAGCTCACCACTACAAATTAGATTATAGATGTGTACTAGAAGGTTTTGGTGGGATACATACAGGATATAGCTTTGAACAAGTAGGAAATTTAAGTTTAAGAAGTCATACTGTAATATCAGATATTTTTACTATAGCCAATAATCTAGGATTTACTAATAAAGAAGATTCAAGAAACAGAGAATGGGAATCTGGTAAACCTCAATCTTTTTATACAGAAGATGGAGAGCTACTAGCTGAAATAAAGGCTTTTAAAAATGGAAACATGCACTATAAATTAAATCAAGAGTTTATGAAAAGATTTAATATAGAAGCTGGAAAACTTAATGGGTGGATAAAGTCTCCTAAAGAAGCTAGTGAAGAAATGAACATAAACTTTGATGAAGCAATAACCTACTTTAATTCTAATAGTTATCTACTTAATAGTAATATAAAGTTATTAAGTTAATTGTACTATTATAGTAGATACTAAAGGAGATTACACTTGAGTTTTCAAAGTAAATTAGCAAAAAAAACGAGTCCTTTTATTAGAAAAGTGACAGATATGCATATTGAGTCTCTTGGTACTGAAATAGAGGCTACAAGAGTTTCAATTGTTGAAGATAAATATCATGACAAAGAGTTTTCTGTTACAAGTACAGGTAAGGTTACAGGAATAATAAGTTATCCTGATAATGAGATTCCTATTTTATTTGATACAGCAGACAATACAAACAACTCTTTGACTGTTCACACTTACGAACTTCTCCCGATAGAAGGGTGGTTCAAATTTGCAAACAATTTGAATAAAGGTGATATTATATTACAAAAGATTAAAGTTAATCCTACAGGAGATGTTACCGTATCAAGTAATTTTAGAATTCTTATGCTTCAAGTTGTGGACGTAGTAGGAAAAGCTAGTCTTGAAGTAACATATATAAAGTATACTTTAGCACCTATAACACTATCTATATCAACAGGACTACCAGCATTACAGCCTATTATAGATAACTTATTAAATGCTGTTTGGATAGATTATTAAAAGGAGTACTATTATAATATGACAACTGGAATGAAATTAAAAAAAGACTTAGGTCTAGAAGACTCTCCTCATGTATACATAAGCTATGTGGTAGGAAGCTCTCCAGACACTCTAATTGTGCTATATGATAGTGTTAGAAAAAATATGCCTATATCATCACAGTATATGAAAAGGTATTCTAACATAGCTTTTTATAGAAGAGATAAAGAACTTCGATTATCAGCACCTTTTGATATAGAGAGAAGTAATCATAATGTAAATACTGGTATGATTTTAGTTTATGATATTGCTATGTCAGCAATGACTAAAAAATATGAGTCTAAGCTTATAGGAGCCAGTACAAATGACTTTTTAAACAAAGTTGAATCTATACACTACTATGAGCATGGAACGCTTGTAGCACCTTTATTTAAGCACTACGTAGGTAAGATAAACGAGATTACCTTAAAAGACTTAAAGGATGCTAAAACTTCAGCTATATCACCTAGTACTTTAGATTGGAGAAAAGATAGAAACAAAGCTGGTTATCTAGAAAATAGGTCTTCAAAAATTGTGGATTGTACAATATCAGAAGGTGATGATAGTTTTACTTTTACATTTCTTAGTGAGAGTACAGAAGGACAAACTAAGTTTTCTAAAGAAAGAGGCTATAACTATGATGATCCTAAAGGTGAAGTTTCTACAGATAATCTCAGTATAAAGAGTAACAAATCCAAACTTTACGAAGTCCAGATCAAGTTTTTAGGACTAAAAGAGTTTGTAGAATATTTAAAAACAACTCCTGAAGGTAAGGTAAGTAAAAAAGATATAGCTTATTTAATAGAAAATTTTGATTGTCAAATATTCTCAAACTCTCCAGCCTATCAATATCAAGGTTATAACTATATCTGTAGTCAATTAGACTTAAGTATATTTCCTACTAGTATTCCATCAAAACAGTGGATGCCAAAAACCTTTAAAGGAGAGTTTATGTTATCAAAACATCTCTATGGAATTATACAACAGATATCTTTTTTCAGTCAAATCATGGCTCAAATGCTAGGAACTAAGTTAAAATCTAGGGGGCTAGTATAATGCCATCATTTTTAGATACAACCAACTTCTTAAATGTAGTATATGCTTTAAATATAAAATTAGAAGAGCATTTTGCTGAGTTAGGATTAAACAGTGAACTAGATAGAATTGTCTATGCTAAGAAAGATTTTTGTTTTAGAGAAAGAGCTAAAAGTAATCCTAAAGCAACTAGTTTAAACTTTCCATTTATGCAATATGCAGTAACTAATATAGATTCTAATACAAGTAGAAATAATTATTTTTCTAATGAAGCTAATATCTCAGGAATATACTTAGAGGGAACAGGTAAGAAGGTTAGAGTAGCTCCTATTAAAGTACAGTACTCTTTGAACTTCTTTTATGAGAGGTTTGACGATGCTTTATATGCATACAATAGATTGATCCTAGACAACTCAAATGAAACCATTCTATATCCTCAATTAACTATGAAAGATATAGATGATAATGATGTAACTTTTCCTGTTTCTGCTTTTCTAAACTATTCAAACTTTAACTTAGATCAAGATTTATACTCTTCCTCTGAGAATGACTGGTTAAAAAGTAATAATATCCATGTACTAGAGATTAGTGGAATTAGTTTTGATACTCTAGCTCTAACTACAGATGGTACAGAGAATGTTTCAATAACAGATGAAGTAATTCTTGAGTTTCTATCAACAAAAACAGGATATATGGGTGAGCTAGGAGATAAAGATACTTTAAGTCCTCAAGAGCTAATAACTCAATATTTTACATAAGGAGAATAAAATGAAATTAACAAAAGACCACTTTATAGAAGGAAGAATAATTAAAAAAGGAACTAATATTAGTATAATTAATGAGGCTAAACAAGTAGGCACATCCTATCATTTTACGAAGCTCAAAACACTTAAAGCTATCCTAACCAGTAATTCACTGTTAGCTCCTAGAAATACAGAAATGGAAATATCTGGAATTATGTATCCTTATATATCACTAACAAGAGACTATAATTTATCTAATGGTGATTCAGAGTTTATGCCTTGGGGAGATATAAGAATATCAATAGATGGTGATAGTGTTTCAGATAAGTATAGAGTAGTACCTTTTGTAGACATGAGATTTTTGACTTCAAATGATAGGAAGCAAGGTAGATCTGAGAGTGAAAACGCTATATTGACTAAAGAGCTTACTAATTTATCTAAATATACATTACAAATAGATATGCTAGAAGATGCATTTTTTATGTTAGATGTAGACTATCCAGAGCTTAAAAACACCCTTACTAGAGATACTAAGAATCCTAGAAAGTTTATACAAGAGTCTACAGGACTAGTATTTCAAGTAGTGAAGAATTTTCTACCTTATAAATATCAAAAAGCATAAATAATCTATCTCGACTCTTCATACTATTATACTATAACAAAGATGTAATAGTAAGGAGACTAAATCTATATGGCGTTACCTTTAACAATAGGATCTAATCCAGCAGACATAACTATTTCTCACTCACAATGGGTAAAAACTCACTCAAGTGTAAATGTAGGAATTGTAAAGAATAGAAATGCTGAAGAGCAAGAAGTTTATCTCACCTATCTAGTAGCAGGATCAACAGCCCCGCCAACTTTAGAAGGCCAACCTATATGGAAGGTTCACACCCCTGCTGTAAAAGTATCAGATGGAGTAACTCTAAGAGATATCTATGTTTGGACTGTGAAAACTGATGCAGAAATAACAGTGGAGGCTTAATTAGTATGATAGATAGATCAAATATAATAGAAATAGGAATAGGCTCAGCAGGAGGTGTAAACTCCTCTGTAGAATTAAGAATCGAACATTTAGAGGGTATAATATATGAAGTCGAAATCTTTGAACTCATTGAGTCAGGAACAACGGGAAGCATTACAAAACCAACGGACAGCACAATCATCTTGGATCAATACGAAGATGCAGGAGACTGCCTTATCTTCCAAGTTGACACGACGGGTACTAAGCCTATTAACAAAGTCGCTGTTGATTCTAGTGGGATTGCTATCGCTAGTACTCTTGATATCGCTGGGGCTTATACATTTTCAGGAACTCCAGACGCTTATCCAGTCGCTTTAATATATCAGATACAGATTAAGGGTATTGATTTAGGTAATATCACCTTAAATAACGTTATAGATCAATCCGAGATTAATACAGCCGATAGAGTTACTTATGGTAATACAAATATGGATGCTTTAAATGTCAAAGAAGGTATTGACGAATTAAAAAATATTACAACTATAACAAAAGACCCTACTGGATTCTTTGAGCCTGAAAACTTAGTTATTAATTACGACTCTACAGCTAGAACAGTAACAATTACAACAATGACAGAAGCATATTTTAAAGGTAAATTAGTTCCTGAGTTAGTTAGTGGATGGACTTCCACGGCTCACGATGTAGCAAGCGGAGCATACTTTTTATATTATGATGGCACTTCCTTTGTTTGGTCAAATACCCCGTGGACTTTTGATTTATTACAAATAGCTTATACTTATGTTGATGGGGTAAATTTCGGATTAAGAGAATGTCACGGACTTATGCCATATACAACACATTTAGAACTACATAAAACAATAGGAACTTATTTAGATGCAGGTGGGGATTTATCAGGTTATACTTTAGACAGTACAACTTTAAAAAATCCAGTTGTTTCAGCTTGCACAATCTACGATGAAGATATTAAAACAGTTAATGCAACAAATAACAGTAGCGTATATACTCAATTTTATAATGCAGGTGCTGGAGCAACTTCCACTTTTCAAATAGATCAAACTGCAATAGTTCCAGTATTAGTAAATCAACCATATTATAATCAATTTACGGGTGGAGCATGGCAACAAACTTTATTACCTGTTAGCAATTATATGGCATTATGGCAAATAGCTATTCCAACAACATCTGATGCCGAAAGTCAAAAGTTTAGATTTATATGGGTGCAAGGTCAAACGGCAGGAACATTATCACAGATACAAGCGTTATCTCCGTCTAATGTAAACCTAGGAGACTTATCATTATTATCCCCTGAATTTGTTTTTATCAATAAAGTTATTATCAGATATATCGGCGGGAATTGGAGCATAACATCAGCCGAAAAGATTACAGGAACTAAGACAAGTCAATCACTATTAACAGGTGCATTTTTATCTAGCGTTGCAGTTGATACAACTTTAACAGGAAATGGCACGGCAGTTAGTCCTTTGAGCGTAGCAGTAGCACAGCCCAATATAACAAGCCTTGGAACTTTGACAGGGTTAACTGTAGCAGGAAACATAATCCAATCAGCAGGGGTAACTTCGTTAAAAGCTACTACTATTACAGGAGCTTTAGGATTAACAGAGCAGCTAACAACGCCAACAGCCGTAGCAAACGAAGGTAAAATATACACTAAAGCAGATAATAACCTATATTTTCAGGACGGGGCAGGAACTGAGCATGAAATCGCATACGTTTAATATAAAATAAGTAACTGGCACTAAATAATACAGTGTCAGCTTTCATAAAGTACAAGGAGAAATAATGCAAGATTTACTAATAGAATTTAAACCACAACTACTTAAGATATTATCTTTTTGTACAATACCTTTCATAACATTTCTAATTTCTTTAGCTCATGTTTATGTATGGGGTAGAATGCTTAATGTTTTAAAAAGTGATACGAGCAAAAACGTTTTAGGTTTCATCACTTTATTAGGTGCCACACTGTACTATTTCCTTTTCGTTAATCCTTCAGCTGATTTATATCAACAAATATGGAATATAGGAATTTATACAGCAATAGGAACTCTATTCTATGTACTATTAGGATTTAGATTCTATGACAGTATAGAGAAGATGATAGATAAAGTAACGAAAACTAAGAATAAAACTAAAAGAAAGTAAGACAAAATAATAAAAGTACTATTATAGTATAATAAGGAGAAAAGGGAAATAATGAAAATTGAATTAAACGGGCCATTAACAAATTTAGAGGGTAAAGCTATGCAAGATACTAGTATAGCTAAATTAACAGCAAACGTAATAGGATCTGAAAAATCAGAACTAGATACTGTAAAGGCTTATGTACTAGCCCAAAGTCTATATAATGGGAAAGCTATTGATGTCGAAAAAGACACTTTAGAGAAGATTAAAAATGCTATTGAGAAAACAGAGACTTTAGTAGTATTTGGAAAAGCTCAAATAATTATGAAAATTAATGAAGAATTAAAAAACTATAATGAAAAGTAATTAAAAATAAGTTTCAAATAGGGGGTAATCTATTTAGTAGATTAGTACTATATTACTAGA
>JAQICV010000085.1 GCA_027858315.1 Candidatus Woesearchaeota archaeon | reverse complement strand
CTCAAAACCTAAAAAAGATGAAAAAACTGATATCAAAGAAAGAAGAATAAAAAATAAACAAAAACAAATATTCTCATTAAACTCAAATGAATTACAATACTGTGAGGGTAGAATACCTCAAGAAATTATAGACGAAAACAAATTCATATTAGACGGACATATAATTCCTAAAATATCTGAGAGAAAATGTCTAGAAGCTGCAATATTTTGCCTTGCAAGTCAAGCATTAGTATTTGAAAGAGCAAGTACATTTGCAAATGATATCGCTAAAACTTCTGATGAAAATTTACAAGATAATGAATTTGTCTACAATTTATCAAGACAATATTTAAGATTTCCCGAAGATAGATTTACGCCCTTCTATAAATATTCAAACAAATACAAAGGAGGACTAACCTCCCTCGCACAAGATATCCTAGATAATCCTAGAGAACTAAGAGAAGAAATAACTAGTAATGTGAAATTTATGGGACTAAAAACTACTTCATTTTGGTACCTATGTCTAGGAGGAAAAGAATTAATGACGCTTGATGTTCACAATCTAAGACAAATCTCAAATTTAGATATCATACCAATCAAAGAAAGTCATTATCTTGGAAAAAGAAGAAGTACAGGAAAATGTATTCCAACAGGAACTTCAAATAAAGAATATCTTAAAATTGAAAAAGAAGTTCAACAATATTTTAGAGAAAATATGATGACAAACACCTTCCTTTTTGAAAATGGGAATTTAGATTCTTCATTCCTTACTGCATTATTTTGGTGGGAAGGAGTAAAAATTGAAAGAGGAATTAATCCATACCAAACTAATCTATTTAAAAATACACTAGATCTTGGAAAAGTACTTCCTTATCATCTTGACGAATAATGTACTTACTAAGAAGAGAAAACTATATAAACAATTTTAATTTTAATTTAATTATAAATGGTTTCTCTAGCATTAGCAGAAGATTATAGAAAAAATCCTGAATACAGACAAGAACTACACATGGAAAATGTTCTAAGTATTATAGAACAATCCGATTTAAATCAAAAAACTAAAACTAAAATTAGTAACTTAAATACTTATGAAGAAGTATTTTCATACTTACAAGAATACTATGGATATACATTCCCACTAAAACCAGATTACTACGAAAAATTCCCAGTCCTTCTTCTAAGAGTTGCATCTGAAAATGCAAGAAATTCTGCAGTAAATTTAAATCATGTGAAAGGTTTAAGTAAATCATATCAAAATACGGGAATAATAAAGCCACCATTAGTAACAATTAATGGCCTTATACCTGACGGAGGTCACAGAGACTTAGCAGCAATTAATGAAAGAGCAGAATTCATCTCAGTTGTTGTAGGAGATTTTGAAAAAGGAGCAAGAGTAAGTGCAGCTTCTGACTCACAAGTCAAATATGCAGATTATGGAATTGTCATGGCAATTGCTAAATCAGCAAAATATGGTACTGATGTAAATGATTTAGTAGCATTCTCTAATAAAAAAAGAGATACTATAAATTCTTACATTAGATTTGGTCTTAATGCAATTCCAGAATTAAAATATGCTATATTAGAACAAGGATTACCATTGTCTCACGGTATTAGTGTTGCAAGATTAAATAATCAAGATCAAGTATATTTTTTAAAACTCCTAAAATCTAGAAACTGGAAATCATCAAGAAAATGGGTTGACAAAAATGTATCAAATTTTTTAGGACTATATCCTAATAAAAAAACTATTGAAAATATAATTTTAGATTCACAAAATAAAGATTTATCTAAAATCTCAACTGAAGATGAATTAATAGAAAAAATAACAAATATTTCAAGACCAACTTATCAAGTAGAGAATTTAAACTTTAATTTATCTGAAACACAAGAAGAAGATACTCAACAAACAAATTCAAGAAAAGACCCATTAGAACAAAAATCTCAAGCAATATTTAGTTATCTCTCAAAACTATACCAACTAGGATTCATTAAACAAAATGAATTAAAAGAAGCGCAATTAAGACTAGAACCAACAATTCTTAAAAATTTATTAAACAAAAATGAAACTCTAGTTAGTAAAGTAAAAAAATCAGTAAGAAATAACAAACTAGAAAAAAAGATATACACATTTGAAGATGCATTCAGAGAAGTATCAAAAGGATTTGAAGAAGGAAAAGCAATCAAAGCTGCTTTCGAATTAAAATATCACAAAGAACAATTTAATCTAGAACACTTACTAACAAACTCTCAAAATAAAGTAGTTCCATCAAGATATAATGTAAGAGGAACTATTGAAGATACTGCAAAATCAGCAATGGAACTCGTAGACTCAATAACTGAACATGGAATACTTCAACCAGTACTAGCTTATAAAAATGAAGAAAATGAAATAGAAGTAATCTGTGGAAATAGAAGATTTTTAGGGTTCAAAATTGCACAAATGTATGCAATGATAAATGGAATCAAATCAGAAAAATTACAAGAATTACCTATTCTACTTATTAATGAACCAGTAAGTGAATCAGATATCATTAAACTACAAATTGCAGAAGACTCACAAAGAATGTTTACACCTCTTGAAAAAGGAGCACTATATTGTCAAATAATGACACAATATAAACAACAAGGTGCAAATAAAATTTTAGCAAGAAGAGAAGCAATTAAAGAAATTAAAAAATCAACCAGTTACTCTCAAAGTCATATTAGAAGACAAATGGCTTATTGGGAAGACATGCCTGAATCAATAAAAGATGCTCATACACACAGAATAGTAAATACTGAAATGCTAGATGGGTTAATTGATTTAGGACTTTATACAAAAACACACATGAAAGAAGTCCTAGCACAAGCCCTTCTAACAGAAAGAAGAAAAAAATCAGAAGTAGTCCAAATGTATTATGGAAAAACTGACAAAATAAGTGAACAATTTGACTTCACAAATAAAAAATTACCTATGCTCGAAGTAATTACAAACTTTAATCTAGGACACACAATTGCCCAATACATAAGAAAGTCATTATAATGAACTACGACATTAAAATCCCAGGAAAAGGAACTTTAGTCTTCAAACCAGAAAGAGCAAAAGAAGTAGGAAAAAGAATTATAGAAATCTATCATAATCCTAATTCTATCATGGGAAGAACAATCCCTCCCCAAATTGCTAATTTCCCTATATTTTTAGATAATGATCCAAAAGGAGCAGCTCATTATTTAATGACTCTAGCAATGACTGATTATCAAACTGAAAGTGATAAATTATATCCTAATATTTGCAAAATGGTAAATAAAGAATATAAAAGTGGAAATGGATTCATATTCGATCCAACATTTATTGCAACCAATTTTCAAACAAAAAAAGAAGTAAAGACATTCTATGAAAATTTAGGCTCAATAATTGCCCCACATGCAAAATATAGATACTTATTAGAAAATGCCATAACACTTCAACAAGAATTTGATGGAGATGTGAGAAATATAATTGAATCAACTGGTAAAAAAACTTTAGAAAGCGAGCTTGCAATTCAAAAACACCTAAAAGGATTCGGAGAAGGGACAACTCCACTATTTTTAAAATACTGTATGCAAAGAAAATTAATTGATTTTATTGACCCAGAAGAACTACTAGTAAAAGTTGATGTTCATAAATTAAGATTCCCATTTGCAATGCAATTATTTGATTTTGAAGAAACACATAAAGGGAGTTTTTGGGAAATTGATAATTCAAATACAAAACTAATCAATGGATTTAAAGAAATTTACAAATACATGGCAACCTCAAATGCAAAAAATAATAAACAAGCAGTAAATAACCTTCAAGCAATTGATGAGACTGTTTGGAGATTAAGTACAGACATATGTCGAAATAAAAACATAAATCTATGTCAAGACCAATGTCCTATTCTAAATTCTTGTTCAGGATTACCCTACTCAATTTCAGGAAAAGCATCACCTAAAAAAAGAAAAGAAAAAGATAGAATTAAAGCAAATGAAGAATCAATAGGTACAAATCAGGAATTATTTGGAGTATTACCAATAACTAGAAACCCCAAAAGAGAAGAACTCCATCAGAACACAAGAATGTTCTATGACCGAAAAACGAAAAAATTCCATATTGCTCAAGGTTGGAGGACTATTTACCCTAAAGTTGATTGTAGAGAAGGAGAAAAAAATACATCAGAACAAAAAAGATTATTCGACTTTTAAATCTCACTATAAATCTTATCTTAAGAATTTCTTTTTTCCTTATATCTATTATACAAATAACATAAAAGAACTAATTCCAAAAAAAATCCAATACTAAAACTCTTACCTAAACCAAAATAAAAAATCCCTATTGACATTAAACAAATC
>JAQICV010000084.1 GCA_027858315.1 Candidatus Woesearchaeota archaeon | reverse complement strand
GCATAAGAATATTTCTTTTATTCTAAATTTTCAATTTAGATTTTTTATTCAAAAAATAAATTTTTAGATAAAAATAGATAATTAGTTGTTGTTTATACTCAATCGGATGAAGCCTTTTATACACAATAAACTTCGCACTGCATAAAAATGCCACAGAGAATATTTAAAAGGAATAATACATTAAATCTATATATGGATAAATTTACTAAAATTGTATGTACAATCGGACCTGCTAGCGATTCAAAAGAAATAATTGAAAAATTATACAAAGCAGGAATGAATATTGCAAGATTAAACTTTTCTCATGGAAGCTATGAATACTTTGAGAAAGCAATAAAAAATATTAGAAGTGTAAGTGATGAAATTGCTATTCTATTAGATACTAAAGGACCTGAAATTAGAACTGGAGAAGTTGAAAACAACCATCTAGAACTAAATGAAAATGATAAATTAATTATTACTAAAGAACAAATTATTGGAAATAAAGAACAAATTTCAACAGACTACTCTAAAATCGATAAATTAGAAATAGGAAATACTATTCTAATTGATGATGGTTTAATTGAATGTAGAGTAATAGAAAATTTAAAAGATGCAATTAAAGTGAAAATCTTAAATGGTGGAATTTTAGGATCAAAAAAAACTGTATCTATTAGAGGACATAATGTAAAAATACCTTTCTTAATGGAAAAAGATATTGAAGACATCAAATTTGGAATTAAACACAATGTAGATTTCATTGCAGCATCCTTTGTAAGAAAACCTCACGAAGTTCATCAAATCAAAGACTTACTTGAAGAAAAAGGAGGAGAACATATAAAAATTATATCAAAAATTGAACATGCATCCTCTGTAGAAAATTTCGATGAAATATTAAACCTCTCTGATGCAATTATGGTTGCAAGAGGAGACTTAGGAGTAGAATTACCACTAGAAAAAGTTCCAGAAATTCAAGAAATGATTATCCGAAAATGTCGTGAAAAAGGAAAACCTGTAATTGTAGCAACTCAAATGCTTGAAAGTATGAAAGAACATCCTCGTCCAACAAGAGCAGAAGTTGCAGATGTTGCAGTAGCAATTCTTCAAGGAACAGATGCCATAATGCTTAGTGGTGAGACAGCATCAGGAAAATATCCATTAAAAGCTGTTCAAATGATGACAACAATTGCAAAAGAATATGATTTAAAAGTAAAAGGAGGATTAATTGAAAATCTAAATGACTTAGATAAAGAAAAAATAAATATTTCATTATTTATCACAAACACTGCATATCACGCGGCAAGAGATTTGAAAACAAAAGCAATCCTAGTTCCAACTGAAAGTGGATTTACTGCAAGAAATGTCTCCAGATTTAGACCTGAATGTCCAATATATACTATGAGTCGTGAAATGACAGTTGTAAGACAATTACAACTTTCAAGAGGAGTATTCCCATACCACTCAAATATCAAACATGAAAAAAGAGATATAATGATTAATGAATTAGTGAAAATAGTTCATGATAAAAATAAAGTAAAAGAAAATGATAAAATAGTAATAACTGCAGGATTCAGGCCAGCAAATAAAGGTAACACTAACTTAATTGAAATATATAAAGTAAAAGAAATAATAGAAAGAATTAAAAATAATCAAAGTACTCTCTAAGGGTGGTGACAAAAAAATAAATTTATAAATAGAAAATCATTACCTAAACTATGAAAAGAAAAACAACACTTGATGATGAAATGGGTTCAAGTTTATTTAATGGAGCAGAAAAAATTATTAAAGCTGGAATAATTAGTTTAGGACTATTAACTTTATCTGGAGTTTTAGTATTATCAGATTGTTCTAAAAGTAATGAGAAAACTTCTAAAATTATTTCAAACATTGAAAATAATTACTTGTCAAACACACAACAAATACCAGGAATTGAATACACACTAGGAGGATTAATTGAAGTATATCAATCAAAACTACAAAGAGAAGTTAATGCAGAAGAAATTATAGCAAAAAATATGAAATTTTACAATGAAAAAACTGGAACATTTTCAAGATATTGTTGTGATTTAAAATAACAACAAATTCTTAGTCGCTTAAAAATTATAAATTTTTAACCATATATACTCCTTCAAGTACATATCCAAATTTTCTATAATATTCTCTAACACCAACACCAGAAATAATTGCCATTTTTTTATATCCATTCTCTCTTGCTATTTCTTCAGACTTTTCAAGTAATCTCCTACCCCATCCTTTATGTTGATGTCTTGACTTCGGCAAGAAACCGAACGAATTTTCTGAGTGACTGCTATTATCTCCTTCTCCACCAACAGCAGTTGTAGTTCCATATACATGTAATTCCCTAATAAGAGCAGTACCTTCAACTATCTCATCTCTAAACCCAAATTTAGAAGGAAATCTAAGCCTAATAAAACCTATCATCGAATCATTCTCATCAACTGAATCTATAAAATAATCTGTTCCACCTGAAGATTCATATTCTTCAATATTAATTTTGAACTCACCAGCCTTGTATCCAATAGTTTCACGAAGTCCAATTTCCCTTGCTCTAATATCTTTTGAAACAATGTTTTCTTTCCTCATAACCTCATCAACATATTGACGCAAATTCGAATTTTGAACACCACCAATAATTTGAGGCGTAGGAATATCCCTTTGAACTCTCATAACTCTAACATATCTTGGAAAATCTGCAAATGCTTTGGCAATAATCACTGCAGCCTCTTTTGTATCAACTGGCTTATACAAACCACTCTCAAACATTTTAAATAATGGAGTTCCTCGAACAACAAGACAAGGATAAATTTTTAACATGTCTGGTCTAAATTTAGAATCTGCAAATAAATCTCGAAGTGATTCTTCATCAGATCTTACTGAAGCTCCAGGCAATCCAATCATCATATGTGCATTAATCTTAAAGCACATATCTTTCATTATTTGAAAACTTTTAATTGTCTCAGCAATTCCATGACCCCTATTAACTTTTTTCAAAATATCATCATCAAGAGTTTGTACACCAACTTCAAATCTAGTACAACCATACTCAAGCATATTATTACAATGCTCTTCTAAAGCCCAATCAGGTTTAGTCTCAATAGTTAAACCAATAGACCTAATAATTGCAGTCTCATTCTTTGTTATCTCTTTTTCAAAAGGTTTCATTTTTGAAAAAGACACCGAAGAATCTTTGATTTTGACTGTGTCAGAATTATAATCTTTAATTCCACTCAATTTAATCTTCTCAATTCTCTCAAAAATTTTAGTCTCTCTAATTTTTGAATCAATTGCAGATTCAACTTCAAAGAAATCATTAAATTTGTCATAATTAATTTGTCTCTTATTATTCTCATCATAAAATAAAAACTCTTCTCCAAAATCATTAATTGCTTTATATGTAAAATTTACAAACTCATCTCTATACTCTTTATCAAGTGAAGGGAAAGTCCCACCCATAAAAATCAACTCAATCTTATCAGGATTATGTCCATTAATAACATAATGTTCTAACCTATTAAAAACTTGCAAATAAGGGTCATACTTGTTTCTAATCGCACGAAGAGCTGCAGGCTCAGAACCTGTATATGATTGTGGAGTATCTCCAAATTCACTTCCCATCCCACCTGGACAATAAATACATCTACCATGAGGACAATTATGAGGTTTCGCAAAAAGAGCAACAACTGTAACACCTGAGAGCTCTCTTACAGGTTTAATATTAAGTAAAGATATAATTTTTGCCCTATTCTCATTAGAAGCATTAGAAATAATCTCAGTATTTTTGATAATTTTTTTCAAATTATATTTTTTAGACAAAGAAGTTTTTAAATTATTTAATTTTTTAAAATTAAGTTTATCTTCTTTAAGCATTAACTCAATTAATTCTTCAAAAAACTTTTGTTCTGTATCTGACATAATAAAAGTAATGATTAATTATTTATAAAAGTATTAATTAAAATCTATAATTTATCAATTTCTTCAACTAAAGAACAAATAGTTTTTGCAGAATTTGTCTGAGGAAATCCCATTTTCATATCATTACTCATAATTTTCAAACTAGATATCCATCTTGCTCCAATCTCTTTTGCCTTTTTAATATCATCTTGAATAAGAGCTGCAAGTAAACTTTTAGAATATGTAGGACTAGAACTCTTATCCTGATTAACCAAAACAGTAAGCCTTGTAATAATATTATTAATATCTGACATAATATAAATTCAAAAAACTTATTTATATATTTTACTAAAATAAAACTTAAAATCTTCCTTTAAGATAGAACAAAAAAGCTTCAACTAAAGCCAAACTCATCAGAATAAATA
>JAQICV010000083.1 GCA_027858315.1 Candidatus Woesearchaeota archaeon | reverse complement strand
TTTTTAATTATAGGCTTTTTAACTTTAGGCTTTATAATAGGAGCTTTTACTGTTGTTTTTTTAACCTCTACTGGTTTTTTAATTACTTTAGGTGCTATAATAGCTTTTCCTTTATTGCTACTATTATTAGTACGACTATTACCATTATTATCCAACTCATTTGATTTTTTATTAGAAAGTATTTTACCTTTTGATTCTAATGTTTTTATTCATTTATTTAATTGACTTTTTCATCTAGTTAATTTAACTGCTGAACTTGATAAAAATTCACTTCATTGTATTAATGCTTCTGTAACTACATATCAAGGCAATCATCATAATCATACTCCAGTTACTCTAGCTATATTTTGTGATGTGTTCTTAATAAATCAACCTTTTTGCTGTCATACTCTCCTATCTATTGTTGCTTGTATTACATCTCAAATATTAGTAGATTTACTATATTCTTCAAGATGTTTAGCATATTCAGAATTTGATTTTCTTATTTCTATTCTAAAAAATTTATTAGCTTCATTAAATAAATCTCATTTTATATTAGATTCAGCACTTTGCATAAATCATTTATTCTTTTCTACTATCTTATCCCAATTTCTTCTAACTTTAATTATATCAGAATCTTTTAATTTTGGTCAGAATTCTTTTAGTTTAGTTATTAAATCATTAGCCACTTTTGCTGTTGCTTCATCTATAATAACTCACTTGCTTGTTCTTTGAATAAATTTATCCTGTATTTTTTTTATAATAGTTTTAGTGTCAACTATTCCTTTTACTCCTATATTACTTTCATATTCCTTCATTCAAAACAGGGCATCTTCTTTTACTTTATCAATTCTTCCTTTTACTAGGTCAAGTGAATTTTTTAATGGATTTTTTTCTATATATGGTTCTAAATCTTGTACTCTTTGTTTTAAAACTGCTTTATTCTCTCTAGTAGTAGGATTTACTGCTTCATATAAAATATCTTCTCATTTAACTGTTTGTTTCTTAGCTTTTTTTATTTGTGATTTTTGTATTCATTCTTTTACATTTTTTGGCATTGTTTTAATAGCATCTACTATTCAATGAGATAATTCAACTGGTATATTATTCAATTTATTAATTGTTTCAGTTTGGGTCTTTCATCTACTTTTTCAACCTGCTACTCAAGCTCAAACCATTGCTAATCAACTTATAGTTCATTGCATACCAGCTTTTCAGTCTTCATCTAAACTATTATAATAATCTTTTAATCAAGGAACATTATTAAGCATAAAATCAGTAGCTCAAGGCATTGTTCATGTAACTCATCAAATTAATGCTCATTTTTTTCATCAAGCCAATCATCATATACCTGCTCATACTCAAACCTGTCAAGGGACAGATGATAACACCTTTTCTCAAACTCATGTACTTCATACTGTATTAAATCAAGCACTTAATCAAGGTAAAGCTGCATTAAATCAAGCTGCAACTGTTGCTCCTCAAATTTTCCATATATCATTTTTACTATATGTGTTACTTGGGTCTAAATCTCTACCTTGTACATAATCTAAAAATCTATCAACTGGTTTTTTTACTAGCTCATCTCATAAAGTTTGTATAGGCTTTAAATAACTATTAGCAAATTTTGAAACAAATCATTCTTCAGGTTCTTGTATTCACTTATATCACATCTTAGTTGTGATTGTATCTTGTATAAAATTATCAGACTCTTTATTTTGTATCATTTTAATTACTGCATTTCTTTTACTATCAAATTCAGGCTTATCTTTAGTTTCATTAAGAAATGATTGAATACTATTTGTTCAAGTTGGTTGTTGTGTTGTTGTGGGTTGTTGTATTGGTTGCTGCGTAGCCTGTGCTTGTAATGCAGGTTTAATTGTACTAAAATCAAACAAATTTGGCTTTTGTTTTGGTGTAGCTACTGGGTTTAAATAACTCATAGCATTAGGATTTTTATAATTTTGTGTTTGTACCATAATTTTATATTACCAAGTATAATTAATCTTCCCAAGTATAAGTATTTCAACCAGAGCTTTGTACAACATTACTAGATTGTCATGTAGTTGCAGGGTTATTAACCTTTAAATTTTTATAAATATCTATTATATTTCTACCTTTTTCGTCTTTTCAAGAACTTCTGTACATATTTTCTATAACTTGTTCTCTATTAGCTCTTTTTTGCGCCATTGTGTCTACTGTATCTCAAGCAGATGGAAAATATTGTTCTCCTGCACTTTTAAACTCACTTGGAGCAATAGTAGCTCACGATTCTTGTCTTAATACTGCATTTATAAAGTTTCTTTGTGCTTGTTCGTATTGTTGTCTGTCTCAGCTTTTTAAAAAGCCAGGAGTCCACTCTCATCTTGGTGCTAATAATTCTGCTGCGGTAAATGACTCTGCATATTTATCCTCCGTTCTCTTAATAATATCTGTTGAAGTATCCATTCTATTACCAAATCAAAACGACTGTGTCTTAAACATTGTTGTCTTTTCAGGGAAAGTTATATCTGTCATTCATTGAATATCTGTAAAATCAGCATCTCAAGTAGATTGATTAGCTTTATAACTTATATACTCAGCTTCTAATCATTTATCTTTTAAAAATTTAGTTCTATCTGATGATGTTAATGTTTCAGCATAAGCAAAATTATCTGAATTATTAGTATCACTTTGAGTTAATAAATCAGCTTCTTGATTTCTTCTATTTTGTAATCATTGCATAAATTCTCAATTAGCTTGATTATATTGTTTCATATCTTTTGCTGCTCATTCTAAATCTCAATTATTGATTTTATCTATAATAGTTTTACCTGTTCAAGTCCATATATTTGGTCATAAATTATATTCAAAACTTGTTAAAGCTGTTTTTTGTGATTCTGATAATGGAGCTGTTACTAGATTTACATAGTTACTATGTTTAGATATTTGATTTTGTAATTCTGTATCTACATTTGATATAACTTGTCAATCTTTTATAATATCTCAATTTTCTAATACTTCCATTCAGGCTGTTACTGTTTGTCAGGCTACTGTAGTAAATCAATATCAAATAGTAGGAGTTCATTGATAATCCATTCAAGGAGATAATGGCTGTCATGTCATATCATCATATACTACATTACTAAATCACTCATTTTGTTTTATAAAATCTGTTGTAGTTGTAGGAGTTGTTTCGTTTTCACTTCATCATCAAGATACACTAATAGGGTCATATTGTCCAGTAGTTGCGTTTTTTTGCACCCAATTAGGATTATCTGATGTTCAAATATTTATAGGTTTTATATCAGCTCCAGTTCCAGTAGCTCATAAATTCTTAATATCTTCTCATGTTTTAGAGTTAATTAATATTTGTTCTCAATTTCTTGTTATTACAGATGTACTAACTCAAGGATTAGCTTGTTCATAAGCTCTTTGTT
>JAQICV010000082.1 GCA_027858315.1 Candidatus Woesearchaeota archaeon | reverse complement strand
TGGGTTTCGTTGCTCGTATGCACCATGAACATTGGTCCAATGATGGGTAATCTTAAGAAATCTGGCTCTCTGAATTTCTGGAACTCAGGAGGACGGCTAAATGCCGTCCTAGTTTTAATCCATGCAAAGCAAGTATGTTTGATTTTTTTTGACTTTTAAAATGGATGTGTTTGACTTGCCTATCTACAGAGAATATTTTGAGACTTTTCTAAAAATTTTCAAGGAACTTGAAAATTTGAAACAAAATAATTCACCTCATAAAAAATTAATTGAAAATGCTTATAATCATGCTATAATAATTTTTCCAAATTTAAATGCAGGTTATAATTATTGGTCTATGAAGGGAAAGTTAGAAATATATATTAAAGTTAGAATTTCGCTTTCTCAATTACAAATAGAATTATCCATTTTGCGAGACTTAGATATTGTGAAAACTGATTATTCGCAAACAATAAATAGTAGTATAAAATATATGAATGGATTAATAAGAAAACTAGAACATCCTGAAGGAAATAATAAAAATAATGGACAAAAATAATAATTTTACAAAAGATGATGGTTTTTTATTATGTCAGTTTAAAGGTATTTTAAAATGACGATTAAAAATCCAAATAGTGAATTTTTATTATATCATGAAATATATGACCTTTATTTGAATATTTATCCTTCACTTGCAAGGTTTCCAAAAAGCGAAAAATTTACTTTAAGACATAATATTGATGAAACTGCTCTTGATATGTTAATTACTTTAGATAGATTCACAAAATTAAAACAAAATGATAAAACTGCACAACTAAGAAAAATATCTTATCTTTTTGATAAGTTTAAATTACTTTTAAGATTGGCAAAAGATTTACATTTTCTTCCATTTAATCAATATACTTTATTAATTGAGAAATCAGAATTAATAGGAAAATTATTAGGGGGTATGATTAAAAAATATAAAATAAATTAATATTGAATTGTTAATAATTTACACTTTATTAATTTAAAATTAGATAAATATATAAAATATTATCTTTTAGTATTATTTGATCAAAACAAATACAAAAACCCTGCTGTTTTCCTTCGTGGTGGCAATTGGAACAATGGTGCAAATGCTGGTGCGTTTGCTCTGAACTTGAACAATGGTCCTTCGAACTCGAACACGAACAATGGGTTTCGTTGCTCGTAAGTAACATTTACTATTTCACTCGATTGTGATAAGTCTAAGGACTTTCTAAGAGTTTCAAAGGTTACAGTTTTGGTCTTACCTTAAATTAAAATAAGGTTAATCTAGATTATACTTTTGGAAGATACGTCTTCCAAATTTAAAAATATATATTAAGGGATTTCTTATTTCAAAAAAATTACATATTTGATGAATTAGGGATATTATTTCTTATAATTTTTGTGATATATTGGGATGTACTCATCCATTGAGAAATCAAATGCACTTGTGACTAATCTCCAATGTTTGACTCTTTTTCCTTTTAATCTAAGTCTTTTTTGTTCTTTCATAAGATTAGTTCCACCAGATTCTTCATAATAATAAGTTTTCTTATACTTATCATAATTTTTAGATCTAGCCTTATCTAGGTCCACTTGATGTAGATTTTCAGGATCAATTGTAGTTATTCTCTCAATTTTTTCTTTAGTAAACATAAAATTGAACAATCTTCTTATGGGATTCATATTTATTATTATTTGTCTAAATTAATATGTTTTTTTATTAAACTAGCATGTAAACAACGTTTACGTCGAAAACATTTGAGGTCTTAAGGTATCGACTGCACACCTACACCCTGACCGCCTAACAAATTATTTTAGTATTTATATCAACGTAAACGTACGTTTACAGAGTAAACATTACCTGAAGAACCATTTCCATTTGAGGAATGATTAAATATCTCTTATTTAGTATGAAAATTCGGTAAATAACTCAATTTATGTGCTAAATAGACACAAAAACAATAAAAAAAAGATAAGTTTATAAATATGGGAATATATTATATAGTATGGGAGTTCGGTAAATAACTCAATTACTATACAAAATAGATATAAAAAATTAAAAATGGTAACAAAATATGATGTATTTTATGAGATGCTAACTTTAAGAAAAAAGCATTTAGAAGAAAAGAAACACCCTGAAAAACTAGGGATCTCTGTTAAAGAAATTGCTAATTATTTCGAAATAGATTATGATAGTGCTTTATTTCATATTAAAAATTTATTAAAAGATGAATATATTTTAGAAAAAGGGGACGGAACATATTTACCTTATGTTAATAGAAGATTTGATGAATATATTTTTCAAATATATGAATGTTGTAAAGAAATAAAAATTGATCCTAATAATTTACTAAATGAAATTGTTGTTGAAATTATTAGAAAAGGTTTAGGAAGAAGAAATATTAAATTATCTGAGTTTTATCCTGAATTTAATGAAAGAACTTTGAAGAAATATTTTGGTTTATTTATTAAACATAATTTTGTATTAATTGGTGATAGTGAAAAACCAGCAATTTTTCATTTTAATGATGATTATATTTTAAGATTAGTGCTAAAAGTATTTGGTAAAGTACCATTAATTGATATTGAAAAGTATAATGATATTATTGATGTTGATAGTCACGTAAAACAAATAGTTAAGCAATTAAAAATATTTGATAAGAATAAAGCAATTTATACCAATAAATATAAAGAAATCTCAAATACTTGGAGAATTCATTTTATTACTCACACAACTGCATTAGAAGGAAATACCATGGGATTTAGTGAAGTTAAAGAATTATTGGAAGAAGGTTCAATAACATTAAAAAATCATACAATAACTGAAATAGATGAAAATAGAAATGCAAAAAAGGCATTAGAATATTTAGATAATGAAATGAATCTAGAATATTTTGGAATTGATGAAATATTAAATTTACATAAAATTATTTTAACAGACATAAATAAAAAAGAATATGAAAAATTAGGTGGATGGGAGAAAATCGCAGGAGTATTTAGAGATCATCCTGTTTACATTAGTGGAAATTTAAACTTCAAAATGAGTGAAGTAGAAGATATAGAAAAAGATATGGATAACTATGTTAAAGACTTTAATCTAAGATTAACACAATTAGATGTACTGAGAAAAACTAATGAAGAGAACATAATGAAGAAAATTAATTTCGCTACTTGGGTCCATAGCCAATTACAACATATTCATCCTTTTGGCGATGGAAATTCAAGAACTTCAAGAATGTTATTTAATTATATTTTACAAAGATTAGGTTTACCATTAATCGATATTTATGCTTCATTAGAATATATGAAACATACTAAAAAAGAAAAAAAAAGAGATGATGAAAATTTAAAGAGATTTTTTATTGCATTAATATTAGATAATTTAAAGAAAATGAATCTAAAAATGGAATCATAACTTTTCTAAATAGTTTGTAATACATTTTTTTTAATTTTTTGCATATCAATTGAATTAATTATTGAAACTAATAAAACTGAACCAACAGGTTTAATAGACCATATAGATGGAGTTATAGTTTGGGAAAAAAGAGAATTTACAACAACTTGTCAAGAGTTCCTAAAAGAAATAAAATTTCATAAGTATTTTGTTGATGAAATGAATAAATATAAAGAGCTTTTAGATGAACTAGATAAAGATTTATACGATGAATTAAGTTCATACTCACAAGGAATGAAAGATATTTTAAATGTCTTATTTGAAAGAGAAGAAACAACAAATAAAGAATTAATTGATTTAATTAGATATAATAACAAAAAAATTGGAGGTTGTTAAAAATGCAACAAGAAAAAGTTCAAAAAATACTAGAAAATATAAAGACTAAGTTTGAAGATATTGAGAATGAATTTGGTAAACTTCCAAGTCAAATTCAAAATAATATTAATGAATGTCATAGTTCAAATACACTTAACTCTCTTGTTAGGTGGGGAAGTCAAACAACTGAAGAAGTGATTTTTGATATTGATGAGGTTTGTAAAAATGCCTGATTTCATTAAAAATATAATTACAAATCCTGACTTTATCAAAAGATTAGAACAAACAAACCAAAATCCTCAAAATCAGAGAGAAAAAACTTTAGTAAATTATATGTAGTGACCAAATTTAATCGAAGAATTGAGATAATCCTAGAGTTATCAAACCAACTACTGCTAAACAAGAGATTACAAAGAGAACCTGACTAAATAAACTTAATTGAATAAACCAATATGCGAAATCCATAATATATTAATAATGAAAATCATTTATATATATTTAGAAATTAAGGTTATATAGTGAATAAATATATAAATTATTAAATATAGGAATTAAATAAGAAATGGTAGGAACGGAAACAACACTTGAATTGTATAACATAGCAATGAAGTATCAAGAAAAATATAAAGAATATAAAAAACTTAATATTGAACATTTTGATATAATTGAAATTTTATATAAAGAATGGAAAGTAGAACCTTTAAAAGAAAGTTTAGGCTTTTCAAGAACTAGACAATCTGTCATGTTCATGCTTGAAATGAAAGAATGGTTTTATATAGATAAAAAAACAGGTAAGTTACTTGACGATAAAAATATTAGATACAAACCCTTTAAGATCTCATAAAATTTGTAGTGACTAAAAATATTTTTATATTACTTTCTTCTAATTATAGTTAGAAAATCGTAAAATAAACAAAAAACTTATAAATAATACTAACTTTACAATATTATATATATAGTTAGAGAATCGTAAAATGCAATATTTAGATATAATTAAGGAATTAGAGAAAAAAGAAATCTTTACAAACAAAGATTTAGAACAATATTTTAAAAATCCGCATTCTATAAAACAATTTTTATATGAACTTAAAAAGAAAGGACATATTAAACAAATAAGAAAGGGTTTCTATACAACACATGATTTTAAGGATATTAATTTAAGAGAATTAATTAAACAATTATATCCAAATTGTACTTTTATTTATTATTCTGCATTAGACATTTATAATAAAAATTATTTTTTTATATTTGGTAGTTATGTAATTGCAACACAAAAACAAGCAAGACCTCTAAAATTAGATAATTTAGAAATTACGCCAATTAAAATGGATATACCTTGTGGAGTTACAGAGAAAGAACATGGTGAAAACTCATATAAAACTACTGATTTAGAAATGACTTTTATCATGTGTATTCAAAATATAGTATATTCAAATGGTTTAGAAAATATTCATAAAGCTTTCAGAGGTGGAAATGGTTTAGATCTAGATGTAATTATTAAATACTTAAGAAAAATAAATAACCCTAAATTATCTGCAAGAGTTCTATTTTTTTATAAATTCATTGGAGGTGTAGTGACTAAAAATATTTTGAATGAATTTAAACTGGAAAAAACTGTTAACTTTGAACCAGGAAGACCAAATAATTTATTAAGTAATGAATTAAATATTAATTATAGTGATAGGTTAAGTGAGGAAATAGAGTAAAATGGTATATTTAAGAAAAGTAATAGTTCATGGACATATATATATTCATCTAGTTAAATGTGAAAGAGATGAGAATGGAGAACCTAGACAAACATTCCTAAAATATATTAAAGAAAGTGATATTGATATTGAACTTCTAAAAAATATAAATAAATATTTAGATGAACTCTCAACAATGGAGATTTTGAGATTTAAAAAAGCAGTCTATAAAAAAATAAATAAGAATATTGACTCTGAAATTCATAATTTTGAAGAATTAATCAACTATTTGTACACTAAAACTAAAATTCAAAAAGACGTTATAAAAAATATTCTAGAGTTATATATTAAAGAAGATGTATTATTTAAACTTGAATTAGAAGGTGGAGCTTCAAATCAATTAAATGAACAAGAAGCACTTGAGATTTATACATATCATAGAAAGGAAGGATTCGGGCAAACTCAAGTAGAGAAAGTTTACAGATTAACAAAAGTTTTAGAACAATTAAGTAAAAAACCTCTAATTAGAGATAAATTAATATTTTATGGGGGAACAGCTTTAAATTTTATTAACAAAAAAGTTATACCTAGACTTTCAGTTGATTTAGATTTTACCTACAATTCAAGCGAAAAACCTAACAAAAAAGAAATTATTGATTGTGTTAATAGAACTCTTAAAGAACTAAAATATACAGATATAGAAAAATCCGAAAATAAGGAAAGAAATACAACAAATATTAAGATTAAATATATTAATATTGAAGCTAATACTGATTCAATTGAAGTTGACCTAAATTTTAAAATAAAAACAAGCTTTTATCCAACTAAAAATAGTTCATTTTCTCATCCTTTTTCAACAATAAACAAATTTAAAGTTAATTCTTATTGTACTGAAGAGTTATATGGAGCTAAGTTTAATGCAGTATTAACTAGGACTCACCCAAGAGATCTTTACGATATTGCAAATATGCCAAAAAATATCAAATTAGACAAAGTTAAAGCTGCTTTTATTCACGATTCCACAAATAAGGGGACAGACATTAGAAATTTTGACTTAAAAATTGTTGAAGAAAAATTCAATGAACGTGTAGTGACTAATCAATTTGAAAGACATCTTAGAACTATGCTTCGTTCAGGAGAAGATCTAGATGCACAAAAACTATATAAAACTACATTAGATCTAACTAAAGATATGTTGAACTTAAATAAAAAAGAAATTGAATATGCCAAAAGGAATCTGAAATAATGATGAAAAAAAAAGTAATCAAAGAAGATAAACAACAATGTGATGATTGTAAACATAAAATTAAAGGAATTGTTGAAGTAAAATCTTGTCCTAGATGTAATTCTAATAAAATCAAAATCATAACTGAACCCATAAAATAAATATTTCTAAGATATTAACAATAACCTTTATTAATACTTAAAAGTCTAATTTTATATGAAAAAAGTTTTTAGTTTAATATTATTATCAATTATGTTATTATCAGGGTGTTCTCAAGTTGATACTCAAATATCTGAAGAAAATTCAAATACTCAAGAAGTTAAAGATAACTTATCTCAAATAAAAGAAGTTAAAGAAATTAATTTTACTGAAATCAAGGAAAAAGAGTTATCTTTAATAAAATCTCAAATTAATATTAGTGGGATTAAGTTATGGGATGTTTATAGACAATATAATCTCAAATGTAGTCTATTAGACTCTCCTTATGTTTCTGCAACTGAAGAAGATATTAAAGAATGTGATGAATTATTAGAAGAATTAGAAGAAAAGAAACAATCTCATGATATTTTAGAATCAAAAAAACAAATTATTGAAACAAATACTATGAACATCATTAAGCATTCAAATAATTTAGTAACAGAATTATCTTTTAGTTTTAATTTATTAAATATAAATCCAACTTTATTAAGATTCGAATTATTAGAAAAAGTTGATCTTTCAATTTTTATTAAACAAGATAATTATGAATGTTTATTTGTTAAAGGATCATTTGAACCCGGAATGCAAATGATTGAAAATAAGAATAATTGCTATATTAATTCATCGAGTCCAACTAAAATTTTAATCGAACAAAATAATAATATTAAATTAATGAGTATTTTATCTGATTCAGATTTCATTAATACATACACAGACAAATTAATAACAGGTGTTACTTTTCCTGATGGTGATGATTATAATGTAACTTGGGAGATTGAATCTACAATTGAAAATTCAGGGAATAAACCTTACTATGTCAAAGGATTAAGGACTTGGGTAAGTAAAAGAGATGTTAATATTTCTTATAAATTACCTGAAGCAGTTGATAAGGATACTGTGTCTGGAAAATTACTTGAAAAGAAATTTGAGATTCAAGATTTAAAATTAGAACCAGGTCAAATAATAAAGGATTCTTTAGCCTTTAATTATACAGATATTCCTTCACCTGATTCATGGTTTGATTATGAATATTATTATGAAATGAAATGAAAAAATTATTCTTTTAATTTTTTAGAATGATAATTTTTCTTTGATTTGTTGTGTTGTTTTTCTTTTTTTGATTTTTTTGATTTCAAATAAAAGTATCCTACAACTAATCCACAAATAATTAAGATAATAATAACAGTTATCCATGAGTTTTTCTTTGCTTCTTTATGAGCCATTTTTGCATTTTCTAATTGAATAATTGCACCATTTGAATCACCATAATTCAAAGCTTTCATAGAAAGTTCTAATGACTCATCAATTGAGCTAGAATATAAATTAAAACTTGTATCAGATTCTAATTTATTTTTAGTCTCTATATATTCATCAATGGAAGTTTTTAAAGATAAAATTGAGTTTTCATATTCATTAGTTAGATATTCAATTTTATAACTAGCAGTAGTAAATTCACCTTTTAAAAACAATGCTTCAATTCCGGAGAATTCTGCTTTTATATCTTCAATAGCATTTAATTTAAGTTCATTAGATAAAGGTTCAATTTTATTTTTTAATTCAATATAAGAATTTTTAATTGTTGGAACTTCTTTATCATAAACTAATTCATATTTATCATAAATTGCTTTTGCATCTGTTTCTTCACATACATTTGTAAAAGTATATAATAAGAAATTATTAAATGCTAATTCATCTGCAAAACTAACTCCTCCTTTTTTAGTAATATACTCATTTACTTTTTTAATTACTTGAGGACATGATTTTTCTAATTCCATTAATATTTTTGTATTTTCAACATCCGAATCATTAAATATGTTTTCTTCAAAATCTTTTTTAATCTGAATTGAATCAAAGTTATGTTTATCCATTAGATCTAACATTAATTTAAATTGATAAGCATCACTAAACCAATTTGTTTCCAGTTCACCATAAGTTTCAATTGATGAAGCAACAATTAAAGTTAAAATAGTATTAGCTAAATCATAACTTAAATCTTCGGTGATATAACCTGAATTCTTAAAAAAACATTGACCACCTTCATAACATAATATATCTGCTGCTTCTTTGTATGTATCAAATACTTTATCATTATCATCTACTACTTTAATTATAATTTGTGAAGATAAATCAAATTTATATTCATCTTTTAAAGTTGTAATTACTTTTTCAGCTTTCAAGAGATTTGAAGCTTTATGAGAGAATGAATCTGGTAATTTAATTTCTAATTGTCCTTCAGTAAAGGTTTCCAATGTTCCAGTTCCATCATTATATTTAATATTATAAAAACCCACAGATTCATCATATCCATATTCATTATTATAATAAATTCTTTCTTTTTTGCCAGATTTACAAAAATCAGGATAAGCCTCTTCAACATAAGAATTTGGATTATAATTATATGTTATTGGATCTATAGTGTATGGTGAAATTGGAGTTGATTTATATGATTCATATTCACTCTCATAACTATCTTTCATCTCTATAGGAGTTGAATCATATTCAATATAATCTTTAGCATTACTTGGTTTACAAAAATAAACTTTCCTTCTAATTTCTTCTAAACCTTCATTCCATAAGAAGAAATTTATATCTTTATTTCCCAAATAACTTGAAATTCCATAGGGAATTTTAAATTCATATAATATTTGATAAGGTTCTTCATATTGAATTTCGGGAGTTTTAATTTGATAAATAATAAGATCTTCATCATTTTGAAGTTCGGTTTTTCTTAATTTATTTTTACCAAAATCTGAAATTTTCAAATTTTCAATTGAAGCTTTAGGAAAATATTCTTCAAAAGTAAATGGTTCTAAATAATAACCAAATTCATCTACATACATTGTAGTTACAAACTTAACACTAAGTGAGCCGTCATAATCATTTGGAGTAATATAAATCTCCTCATTAGTTCCTGCCATTACAGAATTTGCTAAGAATAAAATCATAAGCAAGATAAATAATTTTTTCATCATAAAAATCTATATTTTTTATTATTTATAAATTAAACTTTTTTTATTTTTAAAATTTGAACAAATTAACTGAAAAAGTGTGTATAAAAAATGATTTTAAGTACAAAAAATAAACTTTTTGTGAAAAAGTAGTATGAAAATTACACTTTTTTATAAAAAAATGGAAAATAAATTAAATAAGAATTATAAAAAGAAAAAAATAATGTATAATATGGTCAAAAAAAGTAACTCCCATCTACATACAGGAATACCTAATTTAGATGATTTACTTGGAGGAGGAATTCCTTTAGGAAATCAAGTTATGATTTATGGAAATCCAGGGGTTGGTAAAACTCTTTTTTGTTTGCAATCATCATACTTTGGAGTTAAAGAATTATGGGATAAGACTATATATTTCACATTTGAAGAAACAGAAAAACACTTAATTAGACAAGCAAATAATTTTGGTTGGAAATTTAATCAATTAGATAAAAAAGATCCATTATTTAAAATAATATCATTTAAAGGAGAATTTGATTCAGATTTAGTTAAACAAGTTAGAGATATTATAAATGATTCAGGAGCTAAAAGAGTGATAATTGATTCAGTTACAAACTTAATTCATCAATCTGCTTCTTCTGAAAAAATAAATAAAAACTTTGAGAAAGAAGTATATAATACAATTTCTAAACTTTCCGATTGTACTAATGCGACTATATTTCTAGTTGCTTCAGATTATGATAAAAAAATAATTGAACCTCTTAAATTCAATTGTGATGGAATTATTAAAATAGAAAATTCGCAAGAAGCTCATAGTAATAAAAAAATTACTATTGAAAAAATGAGAGCAACTGAAATAGATTCTAGCCCTTCAACTATGGAATTAGATCCTATAGAAGGCTTCATAATTAAAAGAAAAAAACTTTCAAAATTAATGAACTAATTAAACCTAATAGGTTTATTTTTTTCAAATTTTCTAATTGTACGACACATTTTTTTACCTTCTTCAGTTACTGTGTACAACTTTTTTCTTGGAAGATCTTCATTTTCAATAAAAACAAGTTTCTTTTCAACTAGTTCAACTAATCGTTTAGAAATTACAGAAAGAAAAATACCTGTATCTTCACTAATTTGTGCTGGATTTTTGAAATGTTTTTCTAAAGTCATTAGAATCTGCATTCTATTTTTAGCTTTATACACATAATCAAATAATATCCTGTCCATATATATACTAATACATTTACTAATATAAAAGCTTTTCTTCTCTAAACAATAAGTTAATATCAATTATTAAAAAAAATTATTTAAAAGTTTATTATTATTTGATACATCAAAACCTAATTTAAATTGGTTTTTAGATGGGTATTTCTTATTTTCAAAAGTGGAATTTAAAAAATTAATATTGTAATCTTGTAAAGAATATTTTCCTGAAGCATGACCTGAAACCATAGATTTTACATCATATTTCTTAAGAAATTCATCAACTACAATAGATCCTCTATTTTTATGAGTTAATTTTGAAGGTAAATGTGAACAAAATATAAAATCATTATCTAATAAAAACTTGTGTAATGCTTCTTCTTCTATCTCTAAGTGTAAATATTTGTATAAATAATCTAATCTTTCTGAATCTTCTTTTAAATTGAACCCAAATAAATTAGAATCTTTTAATTGAATTATCTCGTAATCATCAGGAAAATGAATCATTTCATTGATTACGTCTCTATTTGGAATAAATGTTGAATCAATGTAATCTTTAACATTATAGTCATGATTTCCCCTATACCAAATAATTGGAGTTTTAAATTTACTTAATCTATCAATAAATTCAACAAAACCTTTATGAAAATCAAATTCCCTCTCTAAATCTTCAATATGTTCATCTAAAATTTCTTTCTTTTGATTTTTCTTTTTATATACTTTTAAATCATAATATTTTTGAAAATGATGGCTGGAATGCATGTAACTTTTAGCATAAGTAGTTGAAAAAATATCTCCCATAAATACTATTAATTTAGGTTTTAATGACTTAAAAATCTCTAAAAGATGATTAAAAGATTCTGAAGTTTCTCCTTTATGAAATTCACTTGAAATAAACTCAAAATCAGAAATAAATAAAATATCATTAATACTAAAGTGTTTGAAATCCTGATTTAATATTTTTTTAGTTGAATTTGAAGATTTTCTTAATTCCATTCTTAATAAAAATATAAATTAACAACTATAAAAACTTTTGTTATTATAGTCGTCGGCAGACGAACTAAAACTTTCTTTTCTTTCTTTTTTGCCTACTTTTTTCTTTCTTTTCTTTGGAAGGGGGTACGGGGGAAACCTTTCTTTTCTTTAAAACAATGATAAAGGTTTATAAATTATGTTAGTAATTATATTAGTAGGTAAATAAAAAACATGGCGGGAATTACAGCAAATCATCAAAAAGGAAAACCAATATATTGGCAAACTTGTACTTCAGTTAGAATAGTTTCAGGTTATCCTTCAAAAAAAATATTTATTAAATATGAAGGGAAAAATCCTAAAAGGATTAATTTAGATAGTATTCGAGGACTAACTGTTGCAAAACAAACAGGAGAAACTATATTTAAGCGAATATCACAATTAAAATCTAAATATAATGCACTTGAATTTGATGAGTTATACAAGGATACAGAAGTTAAAAATGTTAAAACTCTTAAGGAAAGAGAAGAGCTACTTAAAACTATTCATGAACATGGTACATTAAATAATCAACACTTAAGGTGGCTTCAACATGTAACAGGAGTTAGTGATCCTTCTCTTTCAGATTTAGATACAATATTTGAGAAAAAAATTAATTCTAAAGATAAACTAACTAATACTATTCTAAATCTAACTTCTAAAGACTCATCTAAGTATTTTGAAAACTTACAAGAAGTATTTAGAATTGAAAGAATAATTAGAGATCTTGAAAAGAAACAAGTTATTAAGGCAGACATGGGAGGTTATGGAGGTGCATTTGATCCAACTAAGGAAGGAACTGATGAAGAATTTAAAAGAGATGAAATATATGCTCAAGATTCAATTTCAGGTAAATTAAAGGAATTTAATAGAGAATTATTAAGATTAAATAATGCTAATAACAAGTTTGAAACTAAACATTCTAAAGATTTAGAACACTTAAAAACCTTTATTGAGAATAATGATCCCAATAAAATTAAACTAGATATGGATTTTGAATTCGACCATAGACATCATATTAATGATGTTATGGAGGTTTATGCCGATGCTAAAAGATATAAAGTATTACAACTAATAAAACTGAAATATAAAGAAGTTCTAAAGACTGATAAATTAAAGTTAAAGTATGGAATTATTAATGAGGAGTCTGATATAAACAACTTTAGCGATATTCAAAACATTTATTCCAGGTCTTTTGCATTTGATTACGCATGTGATTATATTGATAAAAAAATCTTTAAACCACTCTCATTAGCTCATTATGAAAAAGGAAATACTAGAAAATTTTTAAATCAAATGACTAAAGGTGGGTTTGTAACTAGACAATTTGTAGCTAAAGAAAAAGGAGATAGACATATTCATTACACTCCTAATTTTATTGACATTATTAATGAAGGGAAGAGTAATTTACTTAGAAGATATACTGGAATATCAAAGGCTTCAATGAATAGAATTCTTAATCATTCTAACTTAGAACTTGTTAAAAATATTCATGAAAGTAATATTTCAAGAAGAGAAATAGGTAAAAAATGCTTCAAAATTAAAGGATTATATTCAACTTGGAGAAAGACTTTACATGAAAAAGGTATCAAAAATATTAAAGAATTAGGGTTTATGTTAAGCCTACATTCTCATGATGATGTTAGAGAAAGTTGTAAAATAGCATTAAATTTATTTGAAATGTCTGACATATATAAGACAAAAGATGTCCTAAAACAAAGTGCAAAAACTCTAATAAAACAAGAAAAAATAAGTAAAAAAACTTCAGAATTAACAGATATGGAGAAACAAATGAGAGAATATTATGGTGAAAATTGGAAAGAAATCTTGAATATGTAACCAACTTTATAAGTATTTTAATCTTATAAAATATATAAAACAATTAAATATGATACAAATAAAAAGAAAAATTCTACTTGTTATTGCACTAATTTTATTCTTAATTTCAGGTTGTTCAACTACTTCTGAAGTTGAAAATGATGATAAAATAAGTCCATCATTATACTCACCATACTCTCCCGAAGAAGGAAAACTTGGTCCAAATCAAGAGAATAATGACTACTATATTGAAGAGAATTCTGTTGAAAATGACAATAATTTTGAAGAAATCATCATAGATTATGAGGAAAATGAAGAGGTTATTGAGTTCGATTTTAATGATGAAACTGAAGAAGTAGTTATAGATTTTGAAGATAAAATTGAATTAAACCTACCTGAAGAAGATGAAAATAATAGAAATTTTAGGTGGAGTTATGATGGAAATGACTATGGGATTTCCTTTAATATTGACAAAGAATACTATGAATTTTTCAAAAATAGAGAAAGAATTAGGGACTTTGATCTCTTTGCTTCTGACCAATATAGTAAAGATTTCATAGAAAGTATTACAGAAGAATTAGAAAAATATGCTAAAGAAAGTGGCTTATCAGATGATGAAATCCCTTATTTTATCATCTCTTTTGTTCAATATTTACCCTATACATCTGATGATGTGACAACTGGATTTGATGAATATCCTCGATTTCCGTATGAAACTTTCTATGAAAATGGAGGAGATTGTGAGGATACTTCCATTCTAGCCTCTGCAATTTTAAATGAAATGGGATACGGAGTTGCATTATTAACCTTCCCTGGACACGTTGCAGTAGGAGTAAAATGTGATCATGATGATGGTGAATCTTACTATTCATATCAAGGAAATGACTATTGTTATCTTGAAACTACAGGTGAAAATTGGGATATTGGAACAATACCTGAGAACATAGAAAGTGAAAAAGCAATAGTAAATCCTATCTATTCTAGGTCAAAATTGGAGGTAGATTTTACTTCAAGTTACTCATATAATAACGTAGATGTTTATACTGATGTAGATGTAATTGTTAAAAATTTAGGGTCAAAAGATGCAGAAAATACCAAGGTTTATGTTGCATTATTAACCTCAGATGAGAGCAAAGTTTGGGATAGTGTTACTAGTAAAAAAGTTGATATTGACTCTGATGGGAGTTACGAATTTTCAGTTACAAATCTACACTCACCATCTGGATATGCGTTCAAAATTTATGTCGTTGCAAGTAATGATGAGGTAACTTCAAATGAAGCTTCAAGTAATTGGATCAACTGGGAATAAGTTTTAAAAATTGCTAAAAATATAGGATTGAAATAGTATATTTTTAATCCTACAATAAAAATATAAATTACGTAAACGCTATTAAAAACAACGTAAACGAGTATATTAAACTAAAATAAATAAATAATATTAAGATGAAATTAATGAATTAATATAAAAGTACAATTACTTACCACACCCCGACCGCCTAACAACTATTTCTAGCGTAAACGCTAATAAAAATAACGTAAACGAACGTTTACTTTGTAAACTAAAAACTATTAATATAACCACTAAAAATACTTAATGAAAATGGACTACCACACCCTGACCGCCTAACAACTATTTCTAACGTAAACGTAAATGTAAACAACGTAAACGTGAAGTTTTTAAGAATAATAAATAGACATACTAAAAATAATATAAATTAAACAAAAATAGATAATTAAACTTAGAAAAATAATGAATATTTATTCATTCATAATTAGTTAAATCAATATGAAGATCAAGTTCAAGAACTTCAAAAACTTTTTTTCTAATATCTTTAGGATAATCAAATGAAACTAATTTTTCCCTACCTCTAATTCCTTGATGATTAATTCTTGAAGTTACTAATCCTGAACCATCTTCATCATCGAAACTTGCAATAATTTCTCTAGTCCTTCTAAGTGAAAGTGAATTAGAAATAGAAACTGTTTTTACAAACTCAATATAATATTCATAAATACTATTTACTGAGGCTGGTTCATAAACAATTTGTGGTTTTCCATGTACAGTTCCTTTCTTTTTTCTATTTTTCATAAGGATAGAATAAAGAACTGCTTGTTCTTGCTTAGGTAAACCTTTGATAGAAGCAAATAGTTCATCCAACTCGGCTTCTCTAACGGCTTTATCGATGAGTTTTGATGAAACCTTATCATAACCCTCAGAAACTGAAAGTTCTACGCAGAATTTCAAATAACCGATTGTTTTTCTTGCATCTCCATTATCTTGGGCCCCTCTTGCTGAACATCTAGGAATAACTTCTTCATCACAACACCCTTTCTTTAAACCAAGTTCTTCTCTCTCTTCTAAAATTTCTTTTAACTGCATTGCATTATAAGGAAAAAAAGTTACAGTAATAGGACTTAACATAGTTTTATTTTTTGGACTAATCAAAGAACTAAGATCACTTCGATTTGAAATACCTACAATTGAAAATGTTGCTTTCACATCTGGGTACTCTTCATGAACTCTTAAAATTGCATATAAAAGTTCATCTGAGTTTTTTTTAATAAAAGAATCTAACTCATCAAAAACTAAAACAACATTTTTATCTATATCTTTAAAATGTTCAAAAAAGAAATTGTATAAATTTTTAGTTGAATGTCCTGCGGGAATATTTACTCCTAATTTTTTTAAAATATTTTGAAGGAGTTGATAAGGCGTTAATGTCTCTCCTGAAATTTTACAATTAAATGTGTAATGTAACATCTCTTTAATTTTTTTAGTCTCAACTTTATTTTTTTGCTCAATTGCTTCTTTAAGTTTTGAAAGAAGATAATTAGTAGTTAGAGTTTTACCTGTTCCTGTTTTTCCAAAGCAAAAAACATTCCTTGCTTTTTGACCTCTTAACAATGGACTAAAGCCATTCATTAATTCTTTTTGTTGATCATCCCGAAATTTAATTGTTTCAAGTCTATATTTAGGATCAAATACATCATGGTTAATAAAAAAATCTTTTCTCTTAAAATGTGTATTAATTAAACTATCTGTAAAATCATCTGCCATCTACTTACTTAGGGTTTAGAGTATTTATAAACTTACGCGTTGTTTGAGTATCCACCGCCTAACAAATATTCTATTAATAATTTCAATAAAAAAATAACTATTAATAATAGGTTAAATATAGCTCTTTTTTCTTGCTAAAAATAACCCTTGACAGACACACACCTTTATCGCCTAACAAATTATTAAATAATAACAATACAAGTCTTCTTCTTACTTTTTACATACTACTACTTACTAATAGAGTTATTTATAAAGTAATATATATAATATATAATATAATAATGATTTTTTTTAAAAGCTTTAATTTGGTAGTTTAGAGAGGAATTTAATTTTTAAATTTAATAGAAATAATTTTAATAATTAATAATAGAGTATTTTAATACTCAAATAGTTAAGTTTATATATTAGAGTGAATAAATACTCTAATATGGTAAAAAGAGAACTGAAGAAATTAATAAATGAGTTTTTTCCTAATAAACAAGCCTTAGCTTTACTTAGTAAACTTAATATGCAATTAAAAGCAGATCCAAATTCAAATGATTATTATTATTTTAGAAATGCAAGAAATAAATTATTATTAATGAATGAAATATTAAAATTTCCAGAGATTCAAGATTTATTAAATGATAATAGATATAAATTTCCTAAAAAATTAAATGAAGATAGATTAAATTTAGAACTTGCAACTTTAGATTTAATGGGTTTAGGTCCATCTACTATTGAAAGATTAGTAAAAGGAGGAATTATTACAACTAATGATTTTTTGAATATTTCATTTGATGAATTAATTAATATTTCTCATAACTCTTTATCTGTTTGTGAAAAAATGAAACAACAAATATTAGAATTAGTAATTATTAAAAAAATTTAGAAAAATAGCTGTTAATATTATTTTTTTAATTTGTTAGGCGATAATGGTGTGTGTGTGTTTAAAGCTCTTCTAAGAAGACTTTTATATTATTAATTAATTCTATATTAAACTTTAATTTAACTGGCATAGATGAGCCAATTTTAGTGTATATAGCAAGATCCTCGAATGAAGATAACTTAGATTCTTTATCTGATTCTTTAATAAAGTTCAAACATTCGTTCCAGTTAAAAGTTTTCTTTTTAGATTTTAATACATTATTAATTAGATTTATTAATGCGGTTTTATCTGATTCAGTTAAACCTTTTTCTATATATGATTTTGTTTCTTCAATTAACATTTTTTTAATTTGATAGTTTAATTCTATTATAATATAGTCTTCAGGTTTTATAAAAGTTATCGTAAATTACCTTTAAAGCTTAGTTATTTTATTTTGATTAGAAATTATTAGTTTTAATTACTATTACTATTCTTTAAGTTTACAACGTAAACGTAGGTAAACTTATCATTTTAAATACTTTAATTAAATAATTCACTGTATATTATTAGTTCATACTATATTTTTAATTTAATTATTATAATATTTTTATAGAGATGTAAACGTTCGTTTACGTGATAATTTGTACTTTAGAGGATTATATGAGGTTTAAATATTTATCTTTATTGATTACGTTTACGTTGTAAACATAATAGTTGTTTACTGCGTTTACGTTCGTAAACTTTCATTAAATGCTATTATAAGTAATTTTAATTATTTATTGTTCGTTTTTTTTAATTTACTTTATTTTTTAATTTACTTTAGTTTACAGCGTAAACGTATTATGTGTTTACTACGTTTACGTGCGTTTACGTTTAATATTTATGTATTGTGGGTCTCTTTAAGTATATGTTGTTTTTAATGTGTTTACGTTGTTTACTTAGTTTACGTTTACGTAGTTTACAAGGTAAACTTTTACGAAAACTATATAAATGAGTAAAATTTATATTATACTATGAATCAAACAAGGGCTAAAATAATTCCTATAAAATCCTCTAAAGGTGGAGTTGGTAGGACTAGTATTTCTGTTAATCTAGGTAGGATTTTGGCGTCTGATTTTAATAAAAGGGTACTTCTAATTGATTTGGATCCTCAATCAAATTTATCGAGTGTATTTGTACCTAATTATCCATCTCATATTCAGACGAGCTACGATTTATTGTGTAGCAAAAAATTAGATTTGAATAAATTAATCAATCGAGTTATTGGTAATCTTGATATAATTGTTTCAGATCCTAGATTGACAAAAATTCAATATCCTTTTACTTCAAAAAAACATTTTAAAAAAATGTATGAAGTTTTAGAAAAAAATAAATTATTAGAAAGTTATGATTTAATTATTATGGATATGACTCCTAATGTTTCAGATCCAATTACAAAAATTAGTTTGGCATGTTCGGATTTAATTATTGCACCTTATATGTATTCAATTAATTCAGTTCGTGGATTTGTTTCTACAATTAATGATTTATCTGCATTGGAGAAATCTGGTAATTTAATTAATTTGTCTCCAAAGATTTTAGCAGTTCCAAATAATTATCATAAAGGGAGAGAAATTAATTCTCAAATTGAAAGTATGATGGAACAAAATTTAGATTCAAATTCTCAGACTATCAATCCTAATATTAAAATTTTTACTAGTGAACCTATTAAAAGTAACCAAAATATTGAGATGTCTTATGTATATGGTAAGACTGCAATTGATATGGAGGAAGAAAAAGAAAAAAGATTTATCTTGGGGATGTTTAGTAAAGTGTTTGGAAGTCATGCTAAGAAAGATTTTAAAAAGTTAGCAGAAAAAATTATAGAGGTTTTAGGTTAAAATGTTTGGTAGCAATAGTCCTGTAAATCCTTTTGCAGAAAATAGAAATGTTATAGAGGAAAGAATTCCTGTTAAAAAAACAGTTCCGAAAAGTGTTTCAAGAGCAATAGATAGAGTTAAAAAAACTCCTGAAGTTAGAAAAGAAGAAGTTATAATTCCTTCAATTCCTCCAAAAATTGAAACTCCTTATGTGCCTAAATATACTAGTTTGGAAAGATTTGAAGGTTTAACACCCATAAAATTTTCTCAAGAAAGAAAACCTGTTTCATTTAGAATTATCAGGGGGTATATTGATGAAGACTTAGAGAAAGATTATACTAATTTAAAATTAAAGCTTTCTGATTTAAGAGTTGTTGAAAAACATGAAGATTTTCCAAAAGGAGATTATTTTATGCACATGGCATCTTTATATCATAAATTTAAATTATTTGATATTTTTGAGTTTGTAGATGAAAGAGGAAATTTGAAAGTTACAAAGGAAGAATTAATTAGGCATTTACATAAATTAGATTTATAATTTATTGTTTTTCTAAATCTCTATATATTTCTTTAAAATCTCGAACTGATGGTCTTGCATATCTTTTAATTAATGTTTCAGGTGTATGTCTTAATTTTTTAGCCATTGGGATTGCCATGTTCAAATTATTTTTTAATTTTTTTGCAAATGAATGTCTTCCTAGGTCATGTAATCTAAACTGTTCACTAGTTCCTCCTGGGTGTTTTATTACTCTATCTAACTTTCCTTCTGTAATTAGTCTTTCGTTAGTTCTTTTAATGATATTATGGAATCTTTCAAGCATGGATTTGCCAGTTAAAGCATACTTTTTAGTAGAATTGGTTCTAAACACGTAATCAGTTTTTTTAGCCTTCAAATTGTACTCATGATCTAATAATAGTTTTTTAACTTCATCATTAAATTCTCCAATTTGTTTTTGTTTATAGTTTGGTTTTCCTTTGAATGTTTTAGATCCTCTGTATTTAATTTCAATTAATTCATTTTTTTTGAGTTTTAATTTGATTAAAGTTTGAAGCTCTAGTTGATGTAACTCTTTTTCTTCTTCAGTTGCTTTTGAAGGACATTTTGGTCTTATCCATTTAGCAAATAAATCACATTCATTTACATCGTAATATATATGTTCAAATTTTAATAATTCTACTTCATTAGTTCTTGGTGCAACTATTCTAAAAAATTTTACTAATAATGTGTCAAAGTCCTTAATACAACCATAAAAAAGTATATCTTCGTATTGTTGTTTATTAATTTCAACTTTTTCCCAGACTTCTTCAGTTAATGAGTTTCCTTTTTTTGTCATTTTTAGCACCTATTTCTTATGGAAAAGATAAATTTATATTCAGGGGGACAAACATTCCACCTTTTGAAAATGTTACTTTTTCGTTAGTTTATATATTTACTCTTACGTTCTTTATAAAGGTTTGGTTAGTCTTTATATAAAGACTTACGTTTTTATATTTATTTTATGAGTAGAAAGTCTCTAGTTACAAATTCGCTAAATAGGGACGTTTTCAAGAGTTGATTGAAAGATTTAGTTTATTTTAGTAATAATATGCTTTATCGGGTTAATGGAAAGCTTATAATCCAATTAATAGGTTACTTTAGTATGGTAAATTGTAATAATGAGATTATATCTAATTTTAGATATTTTTTTAAGATACAACTAAATTTAAATTTTTGACTATAGACTTTCTGAAGAAAGTTTATTATTTTTAGATAAAATCTATTATGTGGTAATTTTCACCTAAATTTTAATCAACTCCTTTTTAAAGTTTTAAAAATTAAAACTTTCAATGTTTGACAAATTTAGTTCAATAGAACATCTACATAATTCCTTTATAGTTGCATATAAAGGAAGAAATAAAACAAAAGAAGTAATTTCATATAAACAAAATTTGGAGGAAAATTTATTAAATTTAAAAAACAATATTCGAAATTTTACTTATCATCATAGAAAATATAGAACTTTTATTGTTGAAGATAGTAAAAAACGAGTAATAAATGCACCAAGTTTTGAAGATCATATATTACATCATGCAATATTTTCATTTCTTGAAAGTATTTTTGAAAAGAAATTTATCGAGAATTCTTTTGCTAATAGAAAAGGAAAAGGTAGTCATAGTGGCGTTTTAAAATTACAAAATTTTAGTAAAAAATACAAATATTTCTTAAAAATGGATATAACAAAATATTTTTCCTCTGTAGATCAAGAAATATTATTTGAACAAATAAAAAGACATGTTAAAGATGAGAAGTTCTTAAAATATATAAAAATTGTGATTCAAAGTTACTTGGAAACAAATATAATTAATCCTTTAACAAAAAATTCAACAGGAATGCCAATTGGGAATGTTACTTC
>JAQICV010000081.1 GCA_027858315.1 Candidatus Woesearchaeota archaeon | reverse complement strand
ATTCTTACCTTGTAAATCTAAAATTTTAGGAATAAACTTATCAAAAGCAAATTTATTAAGATTATTCTCTCTAATATTTAATTGTAATGTTCTTTTTTTGTTTATCCCTCCCCCTTGAGCTTCAAATTCATAAGGCGGGTCACAAACAATAAGATTAGGAATTATATTATTCTCTTTCATTTCTTCAATTCCGTCTAAACAATCCATTAAATAAATTTTATCAAGCTCCATTTTAAAATAAAAAATTAAAGAGATCTAAAAATCTCCATATTTATTATGAATTAAATCACTTCTATTCTTCCTATATTCAGAATATTCCTTGCCATTTCTTGAACTCCTTTTACCTGGAGGCAAAGCTTGTCTATGTCCATCCAAATAAGGGTCTCTCATTATGCCAGTTTGATGGTCTCCTTTTTGGATTATTCTGCCATTTGTAAAACGCTTCCATTTTGCCTCAATTTGATTTTTAGTCTCTGTTGGCAAAAACAAAGTTCTTCCTTTATCTGTTGAAATAAGAAAACCTTTGCTATACCTTTTCTTCCCCATCTTCAAAGCAGGACTAACTTTAACCTCTGTGAAATTTTTAAAATTAGAACTTAGGTTAGTTGAAAATAAAGACTTATTAATTTTCTTAGACCTAACTCCCGATAATATGTTAGTTTCAAAATTTGTTCCATTTGGAAAAACGAAATTTACATTCTTCTTCAAAACTTTCCCACTAGTGTAATTAATACCTAGAGCCTCATCAAACTTTACTTCTTCTTGTTTAATATTATTATTCATTTTATTTTACCTCACTTATTGGTTCTGCCTGTGGATTTGTAATCTCATTAGGCATATATGAAACTGGCTCATCAATAGGCTTTTTATTTCCTGTATCAATTCCCAATTTTTCAGCTATCTTTAACTGCACTATTTCTTGTTTCTTTAATCTCTCATTAATATAAAAACCCATTCCAACTAATCCTAATGTTAAGAGAACACCTATTGCAATTTGAACAACTAAAATATCTTTTAAACCCTCATCAAGAGCTATCGCCAAACCACCAACCGCAGAACCTACTGCACCAACACTCATAAGCGTTTTATTGTTCAAACTAAATAATTTAATTTGATTCTCTGTTGCAGTTTGAATCCCTTCATGTGTAAGAGTATTTTGAGCTTTGATTACTGCTGTATCTTGCTTAAGCAAAGAAGTATCTCTTTTGATTTGAGTAGTATCTCCTTTGATACTTCTCAAACCACGATTTAAAGAACTCCTTTCAGAACTAGCCTTTTTCTCATAATCACTATTACTTTTCTTAATAGGTGTTTTAGTCATCTTCAATTCTTTAATTGCCACTTTCAATTACCTCCTTAACTAATGTTTTTTCATTTAGACTCGAAGTTTCATAATCATTAACATTAACAGTTAAGTTTATTGGACTGTTAGGCTTAGAATCAGGAGACTTTTTGCCTTTTCTTGACTTCCGTTTCTTTCTTCTCTTTTTTGTGCTAGATTTCTTTGTTTTAGTGTTTTGAGCTTTTTTAGTTTTCTTTTGATTTTCAATATATAACCAATATCCTAACACACCTAAAAGTATAACAATACCTGCAATAGCAATCCACCATTCTTGAAGCCAAACAGCAATTCCATTAAGAGCAATACCAACACCCGAAGATGCCCTAGTTGCACTAAGCCCTAAAGGATTTTCCTTGCCATCTCCAAACTGTTCAATGCCAACGCCATCATCAGTCTTATTCCAAATCTCCTCTTCTGTCTTGTCATCAATTTTTTTAAAACTTACAGCCTTGCCATCATCATAAACAAAATTGTCAGGCTCTTTGTATTTCTCACGGTTATTGTCAGCAATACTTTTATGATTGTCTGCTCCCTTTTCCCAATCATCATTAAGAAAAGCTCTATCCCTATCATTCAAATCAGTTACAACTGGAGACTCTGCCACAGCCCTAAAATTAAGCGGGTCATCAGGACTAAGATTAGGATTAATAGCAGTTCTTTTCATGCCGTCTCTAAGTCTTCGCTCCTCTCCATAACTAGCTTTCCAAATAGAAAACTTTTCCTGGTCTTTTAGAGACATTTGAGATTGCAGTTTATCCATTTCTGAAATTCTACTCCCATCAATTTTAACAACATCACCTTCAATATTAGCAATCTTATTTTTTAAGGCAAACTCCATAAATGGATCATTACTTTTCACATTATTCTCCCATTCAATATTTGCGTAATTTACTAATTTAGGATTTGTTGTTTGTAAATCTCTTAAAACCTTTGAAGTATCCCTTACCTCATTAACCATTGAACCAACTTCTTGATTTAATAAATCATTAGCTCTTTCATTTCCAGCTAAACGAGGATTTAATGCTATCATAGACTTTTCTAAAATATTATCATTAGTCAAATCTCCTTCATTATAACTTCTCTTCAATTCAGATCCAACATTATAAGCCATACCAACAGGACTAATATTCCTAATCATTGTTTTGACTTCATGTGTTTTAGCTTCCTCTTCAATACCTTCTAAAGATTTAATCTCTTCTTGTAGGTCTTGCTTTTGTACTGTATTTCGAGACGCTTTATTGTTTGTCGTTTCACCTATCCACGCACTCCAAAAAGGTCTTTTCTTTACAACATTCGTATAATCTCCTAGTTTATCTTCTGCCATTATTTAATATCCTCCAAAATAGTATAGAAACATTTCTTGATAAAAATCTGAAAAAGCAATTGGATTAATATACTCCAAACCTATAAACAATAACATAAATGCCTGAACTAAAATTAATGCGTTATGAAAAATTACATATTTAGCGTACTCAACTTTTTTTCCTTTATTCGCCTCATAAAATGCAATACCCCAATTGAGTAAAGCACCAACAATTAAAATCAAAGCCAAAGCAACCAAAAATGCAGGGTCAATTTTAGTTAAGTTTCTTGAATGTTCATTTATGTTAAAAATTACAGATAAAGGGATAATTGAAATTAATAAAAATGTCTCAACAATTAAATTATAAATCGGATTTATAATCTTAAATACAGGTGCAATAACTACAAGAAAGTCTTTAGCAGCAAGAAAAACTGTAAGGCTTGTTGCTAGTGTAATAATCCTATCAGCTCCCTCATAATCCAAATATCCAGTATATTCAAATAAGCTTAAAATACCAACTATGAAAAAACGAATTATAACATTAAGTCCAGCTTTTAATTGTCTATCATGGTCAGCATCAGCTTTCAAATATTCCCAAATCTCCATTATTGAAAATCCCATTTTAATTTTTTCTAATTCTCCATATCAAAAAGACAATAAAAAGTATAAATGCAGTCACATACCAATATTCAAAAATTAAGAATATTAAATCAACTAAAATATACATTATTGTCTCTGTAATTACTTCCCAAAGTGAGATGATTCCTATTGCTAAAATTGGAATTACGATAAGCCAGTTTGAGATAATTTTAGCAAAATCAAAACTACCTACAAAAGGAATAAGTCTTATACCTACCCCCAAACCTATCATTACTAATCCTGCAATTATTAATTCCAACATATTACAATTACCTCAACTAATTTATAGCCTCACTAAGTCTCAATACTTCTCTATCAAACATAACCCATAAATCTTCATGCTTTCTTAACGGGTCATAATAAATAGGAATTACCGCACCTTTACCATCAACAATTAAATTCAGTTCAAAAGGCTCAAACTCTTTAAGTTTAATCTCATCAAGTAATGTGAATCTAGTCACATTATTTTCATCTGTTACAAACTCAATAGTTTTAATTATCTCGCCCAAATCAACTTTAATTTCACTAACAGTATGATTAACTACAATCTCTTTACTTGCATCTAACATATAAGGCTCATACATTAAATTAGTATAAAGAACTTGCTCAGCATCATTCTCAAAGGCAGGAGTGTCACAAGTTACAGAATTTATAGTATATCTACTGCTACTATAATATTGCCACTTATTACTTTGAATATACCATAAACGGTCTTCATAACCACCTCTGACATAAGTATTGGCGTGTAAATATCCAGCAGGTACACATAATTGATTCCAATAACTATAATGATAACGAGCCAAATCTATACCTGCACCAAAATCATACCTACTAAAAACTTTAATTTCATCATTTTGAACTCCACCAAACCAAATAGTCTTACCAATAGAAGTTGAAGCTAAATAAAATATTTGGTCGCCAACATGAACACTGTTTCCAATAATCTTAATTTCAGTTTCACCCGAGACATAAACTCTTGCATAAAGTTCTTTATTTTCAGCCCTAGCTTTCATATACCAAATACCAATAGAGTCACCATAATCATAAATTCTCCCCAAAGTATCAATCAAGGCAATATTACCTACCTTTCTATCTTTAAGTTGAATTTTTATTTCATCACTTATTATTTCCTTATAATAAAAACTATTATCAAGATTAACAGCTTTAAAACCAACTCTTAAAGGAGTTTTATAATCAGTCAAAGGACTTTTAAAGTGAGTCACTACATCATACTTTTTTGTTTCTTCTGAATTTCTCAATATGAAAATTACATCTCCAGACTCATCAACAAACTCATTAATATTATTAATTTGGTATTCAATATTATACTCTACATTTGGCAAAGCGTGAAACTTATGTCTTGTAGTGAAATTATCAAGAATCTCTTTTGTGTAAAAAAATATTCCCTCATCATTTACTATATCAACTCTTATTGGAGTATCAACATAAATTACTTTTGACTTTGTCTCATTATGCTTAAAGGTTAAAGTTCCTAAAAGATAATTCTTATCATACTGTAATTTTTCAGGCACAGGAACAGCAAGAGCGATATTTTGTACAAATTCAGTTCCATCAAAATTAAATCTATTAATATAACTCGCCCAAAAACTTGATTCCTTTGCTTGAAGTTCATCTTCATCATCAAAAATTCCTACACTAGTAACATATCCTCCTTGATATGCCCAACCTAAACCTAAGAACAGGCAAAGTATGGCTAAACTTCCAATAATGATTTTACTATTTTTTTGCATTTTTAATTACCTCAAAAAAAAGGATTAATTCACAGAACTAATCTCCTCATAGCTTATTGTTTGCAGACTTGCTAAATCTGATAATGAACTTGTCTTTACAATATCTTCAACAACTTCAAAATTAGTAGTAGTGTTAATACCATCATAACTTACCTCCAAATTTACGCCAAATCCATCTTCTGAATATTCATCTTCAAAGACAGAGCCTTTAACATCATAATTCAGGATTACTTTAACCCAACTATTATCTACAAGACTGCCTACCTCATGTTCAATATTGGTAATAGTGACTAATGAGTTATTTGATTCAATAGCAGTAATGTCAGCAAGTGTTAAATTGTCTTCAATATCATACCATAATAACATTGAGTCAGAAGTTGTCTCAGCAATAACTAATTCTGGTACTCTTACTTTTGCATTAGTTCTATCAACTGTAACTTTTCCAACATTTAGTTTATAGTCAAATGATGCAACTACTTCATCACCATTTTTAACTTCTACAACCTTTGAATGAACATCAATACTATTCACATCACTTGCAGAAAATAAGTCTGGCACTTTTACAAGCTCAGTCTTTCCACCTATAACTTCAACATTTAAAGTTTTATTTTGACCCCAAGCCTCATAAATTATTTTCAAATTATAATCTCTATCTTCATTTAGATTTTCAATTTGAAGAATGATATTATTTGCTTCAACTACATCATCAATAGAGTCTATGTACTGATAAACATCAAGAGCCTTAACTCTTAAATCTCCATCAATTGCACTTTTATAAACGCCGTTTGCATCTTGAGTTAAGACATATCCAATCCCACCTAGCAAAATCAATATTGCCATAACACTAAAGGCAATTATAGCAAAGCCCCCTTTTGCTTTTTTATTCTTTTTCAACGAAGTTGACAAAGAATGACTAAAAATTCTCTTTGAAATTTTTAATTTATTTTTTTTCATTTTAATCAAACCACCTCACTATTGCATAAATTAGTAAAATAGCTACTTCTAAAATTAAGGCTACTACAACATACTCTCCCATAGAGAAAAGTTCTAAAATAGCAAATACTACTGTTACGATTAAACCAATAACCATACCTACCAACATTTGTTTAATGTTGTCAAATGCGTTCTTGTCTGTTGAGAAATAGGCAACGATTAACGCACAAACCATACCCATAAATCCTAATGCAGGAATATCTAAGAAATCTTGAGACCATGTATAGGCTTCAAGAGATTTAGGTAGTAAGTTTAAAGTCAAATCTGAAAGTGAATTAATCAGAAATTGAACAAACACTACTAGTAATCCTGAAATAATAGGAATAGCAGATAAAACTGCTATGTCTCTTACTTTGTAAAATTTAGGTTCATTTACCATAGTAAATAATATTTAGAATTAATTGATTAAATGATAATTGAAATGTTAAAGGCTTGTAACAAATGTAGGGGTTATTTATATGTTAAGATATTTCGTACGATTTACTATATAAATCCGGGCCTATCGTTATTTATAAAACTTTATTTTATATTATAAATCGTACTATTTATAGTAGTAATAACATAAGTTTATAAACTAATTAGTACTAAAATTAGTATAAATTAATAATTTATAGTACTAAAATGGACAAGTCTAAAATTAAACAGTTATTAAAAGAGGATATTGATACAAGATTAATTAAAGACGTTAGTATTTTGAATGACGGAAGACAGAATATGATTAAAATTCCAAAAGAAGTAAGTGAAAACTTAAATATAAAAAAAGG
>JAQICV010000080.1 GCA_027858315.1 Candidatus Woesearchaeota archaeon | reverse complement strand
ATGCTGGGACAATTTGTGCTGCTGGCACATTTCTAAATGGTGATGGTAGTTGTGATACAATTAGTTCGTATTCTACAGGTCACTGTACTATTGATGCGAATTGTAATAGTGGGAATTGGATTCTTGAGGGTTCAATGAGTGGGGGTGTTGCTTATTATGACTGTTATAGAGGACATTGTCAATATCATCCAGCTCATACAAGTTCAACTCCATATTTATTCTCAGGTGTAAATAATGATTATTATATTGAGAATGATGTATTATCTACATATTTTGATCAATATTATGAGAATGCAAGAACATGGTATGAGGAAGATTCAGGTGATAAGAAAGTTTATAGTTTAACTGATTATTATGAGATGAAATTAAAACCAACAGTTTATGATGAAGGAGTTAAATTACTATTAAAAGAAATTGAACCTGAGGAATCTCACATTGATGAAGTTAAATTATTAAGAACAGTTTATGATGAAAATGCAGAATTAATCATTGATCATGAATCAAACAGTATTAAAGTTGTTGAAGAAGAATTAATTGCTAATTTAGTATCTTGTGAGTATAGAGATGAAGATTGTTACAATAGTATTTCAAAAACTGATGTTAATGCTTTGTCTGGTGAGATTGGTGATGAAATTGAACTTAAATTTAATATTTCAGAATTAAAAGATAAAGAAGTTTATTTAGTAGTTAATAGTTGGGGTCATGAAAGCATGCAATTACAATTAGAACCTCTAAAAGCATATTCTCTAAGTTTAATTACTACTCTGTTTGATTTAGATAATTCCGGTAATTATAAAACTCTACGAGATATTCATCCAAGAGAGATTGAAGCTAATCATTATTTATATGTTGGAGATATTATTAATGATGTTGAAGGCGAGATTTTAGGTATGAAATTATTATGGACACAAAGACATAATTTAGATTCAATTAGAATGATGGTTGTTGAAGAGAAACCTTTCATTCAAGAAGAATTATCTTTAATTGGTGCTGAGCATGATAAAGATGGTAATGTATTGTTTAATTTAATAAATAGTGATCAGATGTATGCTCACACAGTTAGAGGAGATGAAATTGAGATGCTATTTAGCAAACCTAAATTAGAATTGGGAGATGGTCAAAAGGAAACTTTCGTATTTGTATCTTCAGGTTTCTATCATGGTCTAAGAACTTATTTATATCCAAATGTGAATCCTAAAAGTGATTTCCTACCTGAAATTGAAGCTTATGTAAAAAAATTAAAAGATGAACAACTCTACAAAAAAGAAGAGTAAAATTCTTCTTCTTCTTTCTTTATCCTTAATAATTCTATTACTATTAATTAATTTATTATTTCTATATTCAAATTACAAAGAAATTACTAATCAAAAAGTAATTTATCAAGATTCAAATGAGTTACAATATACAATAATTAAAGGAGAAAATGAATACAAATTAATTATTGGTGATTTAGTTGGTATTAATCCTAAATCTTATAATTATGTATCTGACTTAAGTAATTTTAAAGAAGACTCATTAATATTAATTCCAGGTTTTAAAAGTGATTTAGAACTAAATAAAAATAATTTTTTAGATATAATTTCAAACAAAAATCAAGTAATTATTGCAGATAATTTTTGTACTCAAAACTGGGAAGAACTAAAAGAAAAAGAAATTTATAAAAACACATTTCTTAGTCCTGGAAGTTTTTGTTTGAGTGAAGTTGAATCTCAAAAAATAGATTTTCTAATTAAAAAATATCAAGTAGAAGAAGTTAAACTATATTATGACTCAGAACTTTACCTAGAATTCATAAACAATTTTTTAGTATATTTAAATGAATCAAATCTAACTTACAAATTAATAAATGTAGGAGAATTAAAATGAAAATAAATTATAAATACTTAACTATAATCGAAATTCAAATCATTCTAATTTTCTTTCTTTCAATATTTACTATTTTAAATTCTGCAACTCCTATTTTCATTATTCAATCAGACTCTATGCTTCCAAGTATTGAAGTGGGAGATATAGTAATTATTAAAAATTATGAATTTGAAGACCTTAATCTATACTTAAATAAAACTATTGCATTCTATAATCCTATTGATAATAGAATAATTGTTCATAGAGTAATTAAGATTAATGAAAATAATATATATACTAAAGGTGATAATACTTTATTTATTGATGAATACACATTAAGAAAAGAAAATATTTTAGGAATTATTATTTCAATAATTTAATTTTAAAACTATCAGTAATAACACATATTTATATATAAAATACTTCATCAAATAATATGCATAAAGACAAACACAGACTTAATTTGAAATTTATTCTAATTTTAGGTTCAATTATATTATTAATTGGACTATTTAGTGTCATGTTTAATCCTAATCACAATTCCTATAATTCTCAAATAAAAGAACCTACAGCCGAAAATGAAGTATTAAATCAACCTATTAAAGAAAATATAGTTGAAAATGAAGAAATCTTAGCCCCTAATAATCAAAATAATAAAAAATATCTAGGTGATATTCATTTTATGATAGGTTTAGGAGAAGAAGATAAATTAGTTATTTCAATAAATAAAAAGGAGGTCTTTAACTCAAATTCTAATGAAGAAAATGGTGTTTTTCAAAAACAGATTTTTGATTCAACTTATGTTGGAGAAAATAATATTGATATAACTTATGAAGATAAAAATGATGGGCAACCTTTAGTATTATTCATCATTAAAGATGGCTCAGAAACTATTTATAATTGGGAACCAACAGATTCTCAAGGATTAGAAAATTTCAAATTAAATATTGAATAATTATTCTAATTTCTCATCATAAACTTTATAAACCCAAAATGTATTATTAAAGTATGATGACTGAAGTTAAATTAAAGGTGGCAGAAGCACACCAAGATGATGTAAATAAAGGAATTGTTAGGATAGATAGTTCTTTTATGAGATCAATAGGTGTATCAACTGGAGGAGTTGTATGCATTGAAGGAGAAAGAAAGACACTAGCAATAGTTGATAGGGCATATCCTTCAGACTTAGGTCTTGAAATAATAAGGATGGATGGAACCTTAAGAAAAAACGCTAAAGTAAGTGTTGGTGAGCAAATAACGATTTCTAAAGTTGAAGTAAAAGAGGCAACAAAAGTAGTTTTAGTACCACTTCAAGAAATGGTAATTCATCCAACAACTTTACCTAGTTTAAAAAAGGGACTTTATAGAAAACCTGTTGTTGAAGGTGACATAATTACTATTGCTGGTTCATCACCTGATAAACGAGGCGCATCATTTTCTTCAAATAATCCTTTTGCTATTGATTTATTTAACGCTATTGAAAGAGATTTTTTAGGTTTTAATTTAAGTTCTATGAAATTTAAAGTTCAAACTTCAAAACCTGAAGGTTTTTTAGTTATAGGACCTAACACAGTAATTGAAATATCTTCGAAAAGTTTAGATGAAGATGAAGCAAATGACATATCTTATGAAGACATAGGAGGTTTAAAATCTCAACTTGCAAAAGTAAGAGAATTAGTTGAATTACCTTTAAAACATCCTGAAATTTTTGCAAGATTAGGAATTGATGCTCCTAAAGGTATTTTATTGTATGGACCACCAGGAACGGGAAAAACTTTATTAGCAAGAGCAATTGCAAATGAAACTGAGGCAAATTTTTATTCAATCTCTGCTCCAGAAATCGTAAATAAATACTATGGTGAATCAGAAAAGAAATTAAGAGAATTATTTGAAAAAGCAGAAAAAGACTCACCTTCAATCATCTTTATTGATGAAATCGATGCAATCGCAGCTAAAAGAGATGAAGTTCAAGGAGAAACTGAAAAAAGAATTGTTGCTCAACTTCTAACTGTGATGGATGGACTAAAAAAGAATAAAAAAATCATAGTAATTGCTGCAACAAATAGGCCTGATGCATTAGATGGAGCGCTAAGAAGACCAGGTAGATTTGATAGAGAATTGGAGATTGGAGTTCCAAAAAAAGATGACAGGTATGAAATTTTAAAAATTCACACTAGAGGAATGCCACTAGAATTACCTTCAGATTTTAAAACATATGAAGCCTCAATTAAATCTTTTATGAAAAAATATGAAGAAGAAAATAAAGATACAAAAGTTGAATTTGATATTGATGAAATTAAAGCTGCATTCAAAAAGAGTAAATATGAAGGATTGGAAAAATTGCCTGGAGAAGTAGTACAAAAAGCAAGGAGAAAAGCTTCAGAAAAAGTATTAAATATGTTGGCTGACACAACTCATGGTTTTGTAGGTGCAGATTTAGAAGCACTAGTGAAAGAAGCAGCATTTAATGTTTTAAGAAGAACTTTTCCTAAGATGGACTTCAAAGATACAGGAGCAATCTCGCCAGAAGTTTTAAGTAAATTAGAAATAAAAGATGATGATTTCAGGGAAGCTCTAAAATCTGTAAGACCTTCTGCAATGAGGGAGTTTTTAGTTGAAGTACCTAATGTTAAATGGGAGGAAATAGGTGGACTTCAAAATATTAAAGATTCTTTAACTGAAATGGTTGAATGGCCTTTATCAAATCCTGCAGCCTTCAAAAGATTAGGAATTAAAGCGCCAAAAGGAATCCTATTATATGGTCCTCCTGGAACAGGAAAAACATTATTAGCAAAAGCTGTTGCAACTGAGACTTCATGTAATTTCATTTATGTTAAAGGACCTGAGATTATCAATAAATATGTTGGAGAATCTGAGAAGATGATTAGAAAACTATTTGAGAAAGCAAGGCAAAATTCACCAAGTATTCTATTCTTTGACGAATTTGATGCAATCTCTGCTACAAGATTAGGTGGAGAGAGAGGAAAATCCTCTGATAGTGTTGTAACTCAAATACTAACTGAGATGGATGGTGTTGAAGATTTAATCGATGTAAAAGTAATTGCTGCAACAAATAGACCAGGTTTAATCGATCCTGCATTATTAAGACCAGGTCGATTTGACAAATTAGTACTAGTTGATGTTCCAGACATTGATGCAAGAAAAAAAATATTAGAAATTCATGTTAAAAATACTCCTGTTGAAAACTCCAAAGAAGTAATAGAGTATTTATCCAAAAAAACTGATGGTTATGTTGGTGCAGATTTAGAAGCAGTAGTAAGAGAAGCAGGATTAATTGCTCTAAGAAGAAATATTGATACCGAAAATATAACTAAAGATGATTTTGAAAAAGCATTAGATATAATTAAAGCAAGTATTAATCCCGAATTATTAAAACATTATCAAGAAATTGAAAAGGATATGAAAAATCCAAAACGAGAATTAGAAAGTCTATCAATGTCAAGTTACATGTAATACAAATATTATAAATATTACATATTTTTTTATTTATTACTTTGCAAATACTTTATTAATTATAATGTGATGATTAATAATTATAAAATAAAACAACTATTATTTAATAAAAATGTGGCCATTTAAGAAAAAACAAGCTCAAGAAGACCCAAATAAAGAAGCTTATAAAAATTTTCAAAATCAAGTAATGGGTACAAATCCTACGCAAAATAATCAATACACTCAATCAGTCCAATCTCAACCCCAAACTCAATCTCAACCTATAAATCAAGAAATCCCAATCCAAACTCAAACAATAAATGAAGAAAAAAATATCTATATACAAAAAGATCAAAATGGATATGCAATAATTTTCTATGTAGTTTTATTAATAATCTTCATAGTTTATTTTATATTTTTAAAATAAAAATGAATAAATTACCAAAATCCAAATATGATGAACACGGAAGACCAATAAAGAAAAGTTTCTTTCCAGAGATTAAATTAGAGAGTAAATACTCTAATCTAGATAATTCCTATTCTTCAAAAAGATATATCAAAGAAGATAGTAGTGTTGAAAACTACAAATCTTCTCTTTCTCAAAAATATAATATATTGGAACAGAAATTCAAAAAAGAGCATCCACAATTAGACCAATATGGAAATGAATTCAAACCAATAAACCCTGAACTTTTAATATATTATTTAATCTTACTCCCTGCTTTCATATTAGTAGGTCTTGGTTTCTTAATAGGATTAGGAGTATTAATGAAAACTTCAAACAAAATTGGAACTAAAGAATTTTTATTATATAAACCAATAAGACAAATGGCAATGTTTATAGTGGTTTATCAATTAATTGTTATGAGTATTTTTGGAGTAGTTTTATTCTCAAGTTTTTAAATTAAATTTATAAATTATATCTTACTCTATTTTTTATGGCTGAAATATTTTTTAACGATAAAGAAAACAATTATACACTACAAGAAGAAATTGAAGGAGTAAAATCAATAAAAAAAATTCCAATGAAATTCAAACTTGAAGACTCAACATCTAAATATAGAAAAGAAATATTACAAAAAGAACTACTTAATAAATAATTTTATTTCTCTTTTAATATAAAATAAGTCTTTGAGATTGAATTATTAACAAAACCATATCCTTGATCCTCTGGTCCAATATGTGAATAATCAAAAAATATAGGTTCTGGATTGAATTTCCTTATTGACTCTTCTAGTCTTTCAGTCTTTGGCTGATAATAAGTTATTTCCTTATTTTTCAAACTATTAGAATTGAAAACTTCGACTAAATTCTTATTAAAATTAAATAATGAATTTCTTTCTTGTATAGTTAAGTTAATAATTTGATTAACTTCTAATGGTGTATATTTTTTTCAGGCTTTTATCAATTCTTAATTTGGAATTATCGACCATTCTTTTAAAAAAAGTAGTAACATCCTTAAAAAAGATAGAATGATTTGAACCATATTCTTTTATATTTTTTATATATAGAGTAGATAATTCATTTTGTGGTATTTGATAATTTAAAATTATTAATCCAAGCTTTGTACCATTATTTTGTGCATAAAATCTATTTTCATCATTAGTATATTTTAAATCATATTGACTAGATTTAAGTTCATCATTAATAAAATTCAGCATCTCATCAAATTTTCTTTTTGATTTCATTTTATATATGTAGTATTTATAAATTTATAAGCTTATTTGATAAGATTAAGATTACTTCTTACTCTTCATTATTTTTAAAAATTCTTTATAATTGGCATTAGTCTTAATACCTAGCCCATTATTATGTGGCCGAGAAACTTCAAAGTTCTTCTCTTGCAATCTCTCTATCATCTCATTAAAACTCAATTGTGATTCAAACTTATACGCTTTCTGAAATTTATGAGGATTATAATAACCAACCATCTCAATCTCATTCTTCATCTTATCTAAAAATTTTAAAATCTCAGCATTATCCTCAATTAAATCTGATGAAGCAATAAGTTGGTCTAAAAAGTCTTTATCATGTAATTTTCCGACATAGGTTTTACCAAAAGATTTCTTTGTTTCTAAATCTAAAACTTTTGTTTCTTGAGTCTCTCTATCCCACTCCAACCATTTTAAATTTTTAATAGATTCGAGCGACCTCTCTCTTGACTCTTCAACCTTGAAAAAAATTTTGTAATAATGTTTATACGAATATGAAACTAAAGGAATTAGATTTTTATCATACTTTGCAGCTTGAATCTGACAATGCGCGATAAGATTTCTAAGGCCTACTTCTTCAAGATAATAAGTTTTCTCTACCTTAGTATTGTATCTTCTCATTGTAGTCTTAGGATAAGTACCACAAAGAGCAGCTGTATCAGTAGCTGTAACGCTAAGAATTCCTTTGTGCTTAGTCTTTTGACAGGCAAGGTCTAAAAATGGAACTGGAGACCCAAAGGGGTCAATCTCGATAAAATCATAATAATCTTCCAATATTGTCATTAAAGCATTCTGGTGTTTCAATTCAACCTTCTTAAGCGACACTTTATTGTCTTTGAAATTCCTCTTAATATTTTTAATTGCAGTCTTTGAAATATCTCCTAGAACAAGCTTTGAGAACTTATCTGGAATAGTCTTCATAAATCTAATCTCTCTAATACCTGAAGCTGCCATAGGGTCACAAAATTTAATAGGTTTATTAAAATAAGAATCAATAACTAAAAGCGAGATATCTCTATTAAGTTTCATCTCTGGATTGAAAAAAACCGTAAGTTCTTTAGATATTTTAGAACCATAAGATTTGATAATAACATTCTCCTCTTTAGAAAAATTATTTTTGTTTTGTACTAACATATTATTTATTACTTATATCTCATTTATAAAAATACTTATAGGTAACATCTTTTGAAGAAAAACTTTATAAAGGATTCGAAGTTTATTTTTACTATAGCTTGGCGCTTAATACTTTCTTTTTAATGTCGGGATTGCCAAGTCTGGTCAAAGGCGCAGGACTTAAGATCCTGTCACACTGTGTTCGTGGGTTCGAATCCCATTCCCGACACTCTTTCAAACTCTTCTTATAACGATACTATGCCCTATTTTAAAGGCAATTTAAACTTTTTTGAAGAAAATTCTATAAAATTGCAAAATATGCTAAAAAGTATATACTTTATTCTAAAAAGTAGTACTTTAAAATTTGAAGACGAAAATACGATTTTAGGGTTGGAAGGTTTTAATCAAGCTTTAGTATATAAGGATTGTTATTTAGAAAAAGTTTTATTCAACGATTGAGTCAAGTCCTAAATAAGTTAAGATGTCTTTAAATGTCATAGTATATTAAAAAATAATTTGATTATAAATATTTGTAAATTTATTTAAATTAAGTCAATAATGTGAATAGCATTTAGTTATGTAAGAAAATATTGTTTTAATAAAAAGATATATAAGTTAGTAATTATTTTTAGATTTATCTATTATTAAATATGGTTTATAATTTATATGCTTTTGAAGGTCAAATTAAATGTAAGATTAGGACATATTATCAACCTTTAAATGAAGTAGTTTTGTCTATGGAAGATTTTTCATCACTTAACCAATCTGCAAAATTACAATATACTCTTATCGAGGGTGAGGGATATATAGAGTATTTAGGTGATATTTTTGATGGTCATCAAAATTTTTTTAAAGATAAAGTTGCAAGAGTTAATTTTGAAAAAGATGGAAGATTGGTATTGATTATGAATAAGCATTTGTACTTAAAAGATCCTTCAGTATTTTCCGAATTTTTATCAAGAAATGATGAGAAAGAAAATTAATTTTTTAAATTAGGGTCTTCTAATTTATGTATCTTTAGTATTTCATAGATTTCATAATTATTTATTTTTCCAATGATTCTTTCAATTTCATTTACAAAATCTCTGACTTCTGTTGTATTCTTAGAAACAAAATCAATAATTATTTTAGAATCAAAAACTCTTGAAATAAATACTATATTTTCGAAATGGAGTAATTTTTTTATTGGATCGATATCTTGATATATTTCAAATTCTATTTGAAACCATTTATAATCTAGTTTTAAATAGTTAATAAAACCTCCATAACCTAATATTATTTCTTTTTTTTCTAGTTCTTTAATTAAATATTTTACTGAATTTGCTGATAAGTTTAGTAAGTTACCTAATTCTGTTAATTTGAATCTTCCTTCTGAAGAAATAATTTTTAATAGTTCATCTTCTTTTTTTCTTAATATCAAACTTTCTTGTCTAGTTTTATGTATTTTAATTACCTTTCTATCATTTGAATTAAAATTATAGGAGAAATAGTAGTTTTCTTTAATAAATATAGTATCAATTTTTTTTATATTATTTGAAGATAATTTTGTAATTTCTGAAACCAGATCTTCAACAATTTTAAAATTTTTATATATTACTGCAATTGATAAATCATATTTATGAAAAGTTTCTGCAACCCAAACTACTGATTTTTTTTTAGTTAATTCTAAAACAATATTATTAATTTCACTTAGATTTATTTTTTCAAATTTAATATGTATGTGTACATTTTTTTTCCCCAAGTTGAAATAATTAGTAATAGTGTAAGGTGAAATATATTGATCTTTTATTAAATAATTAATTCGATTTAATAGTGATTGTTTAGATATTGGCAAATTTCCAGTAAAATCTTTCAATTTAGCTTTAGAATTGATAGATAATTGATGAATTATTGATTTATTTATTTTATCCATATTACTAAAATGAGAAAAAACTTTATTAAATTTGCGTTTTTTCAAGAAATTTCGAGTTAATATATAAATAGTTTGAAGTCAATAGTATGTTATCATGGTAAAACCATATAAAACTAATGGGAAAAAACTCGATTATGTTGGGAACAAGATTTTTGATTCAATCCCTGATGTATTGAATAAGATTTATTCAATTAAGGAATTTGAAGAAAGAGTAAATTCATTTGTCAAAGATAAATACTGGGAGAATATTTCGAAGATAAATCATAGAATATTTCAATCATCAAATGAATTTTTTGTAAATATTGGTTCATTATTTACAATTTTACCTCTTACCACTAGAATGATATCCTCTCCAGGTGCTGTTTATGGTAAGGAAGCCATAGATTATACTACTGATACTTGTCCTATAACATTAAAATGGTTTGAATCTCAAAAGGTTGCTTTTCTTTCAGAATCATCTCAAATATATTTAGAGTTATCTCTTTTACAAAATAATGTTGATCAAGTATATTCAATATATAATTCATTTAGAAAAGAAGAATCTGATGCAACTCATCTTTCTGAGTTTCATCATATTGAATATGAAGGACATGTTAGTCAAGTTCAAAATCAAAAAACTGCATTTGATTTAATTAAAAAGATTATTCAAGATCTTTTAGAGTATAATTTGAAAGATTTAGAAGTTTTTTTATCTGATGATGATATTAAAGAATTAAATGATATGGCTAATAAAGAAAATATGAAAATAATTACATTTAAAGAAGCTTTAAATTCTTTGTATGAAGATACAAGAGATAAAAAATATAAAGAATTTACTCTTAAACACTTTGGTTCTTGGGAGGAAGTAAGAATTACTGAAATTTATGGTTCTCTTGTTGGTATTCGTGAATTTCCTTTATTAGAAGTGCCATTTTATCATGCATTAGTAGATGATTCAAATCCTAAAGTTGCAGATTGTTTAGATATTATTTGGCCAGGTTATAGGGAAATTTTAGGCAGTGGCCATAGAGTTAGAAATATTGAAGAACTTGAAGAGAAATCCAAAATTTTTAATTTGCCAAGAGAAGACTATAAACCGTATTTACAGTCAAGACAATTTGATAAATACAAAACTTCTTCAGGATTTGGACTAGGATGGGAAAGATTAGTTCAGGGTGTACTAAAAATGCCATTTATATGGACTGCAAGCCAATTTCCAAGAGTTGATAAAACTTTAAAACCTTAAATAAAAATGGAACAAATAGATATAAATAATTTAAAATCAGAAGATATTAAGAAGATGAACTATAATGAGTTAATCAGTGTAGTAAAGGAAACAAATAGACCTCCTGGAGGCGTTACTTCTTTAATTGAGGTTGCGAAAAATACTTTTATGAACAAAGATACTAAAGTATTGGAAGTTGGTACAAGTACAGGATTTACTGCTCTTGAATTAGCAAGGTTAGTAGGTTGTAATATTACTGCAATTGATATTAACGAGTTATCAATTGATGAATGTAAAGAAAGAGCAAAAAAATTAGAGCTTGAAAATATTGATTTTAAAGTTGGAAATGCTGAAAAATTAGATTTTCCCGATAATAGTTTTGACATAGTTTTTTGTGGTAATGTTACTTCAATAGTAAATGATAGGGAAAAAGCATTAGCAGAGTATAGTAGAGTTTTGAAAAATGGTGGATATTTAATTGCTATCCCAATGTATTATATTAAGGAGCCTTCAAATCAATTAGTTTCTGATGTTTCTGATGCAATTAGAGTGAATATTAAAGTTCATGATAAAAATTATTGGAATAATATGTTTGAAAGTGATAACTTAGAAATTTTAAAAGAAATTGATTATAAATTTGATTATATTCAAGATGATAAAATTAATGATTTTGTGAAGAAAATTCTTTCTAGAGATCATTTAAGCATATTAACTTCAGATGCTAGAGAAACTTTAAATTCTACATATACAAACTATATAAAATTATTTAGAGAAAATTTATCTCATATGGGTTATAGTATTTTAATATTAAGAAAATCTAATTTATTATTAGATGAAGAACTATTCACAGGTAGTAAACTTTAAATAGTTTAAAATTTTTAATATTATAAAATGAAACTTTCCAACTTACCACATTCAAGTAATTTAAAAGTACCTAAGGATTTTAAAACTAAAAATACCTCTGATTTGATAGAAAATTTCATATTTTCATTTTATAAAGAACCCGGATTACCTTATCATTCTCCTATCGGAGAAATGATCTTTTCAAGAATAAGAGATATTATAGTTGAAGAGCATTTAAGATTTGGTGCATCAAAAATAAAAATTCCTGGATTTATGAGAAGAGGGGTATTAGATAATGGAGAACCAATTGCAGAAACTTTCGCAAAAAAATTTATTATGCTCCCACAACCAATGAATAATTATATGGTTATGACTACTCCAGAAATGGAAGTTTTAGATTATTTGAATCAGTGTGAGTATTCATATAGAAATTTACCTATAAAGCTTTTTTATATGAATCAAATTTTGAGGCCAATAAAAAAACCAAAAGGAACTCTTAAAAGTAGAGAATTTGAAGTTGCAATGATGTTATCATTAGATAATAATAGGGAAGATTTAGGTAAAAGTTTACAAGAGTATGAATTAATTAGTGAAAATATTTTTGATAGGTTGAAAATTCCAATAAGAAAGGTATTAAATTTAAATTTTGATTTAGAATATTTTTATGAAGCATCTGAAGGGGATAATTTAGAGTTAGGTGATAATGAAAGAGTAAAAGCTTTAAGTTTATCTATGGGTTATGAATATAAACCTAAAGATGGTTTAGTTAAAGTAAGGTCTAGAGAAAATAATAAAATAAGACCTAAAATATTAACATATGGACTTGGTATTGAGAGGTGTTTTTATTGTGCTTTAGATTCAGCTAGAGATGATTTAGGATTTTCTTTCCCAGAACAAATTAGACCATTTGAACTTGCAATTATTAGTTTAGATTCAAAAGATAAATTGGAATTAGAACTAGGAGATAAAATTTATCAACAGTTGAAAAAAACTAATTCTAAAGTATATCTTGATAATAGATGTGGAATTTCGAAAAAAGAAAAATATTCTCTTACAGAATTTTTAGGTGTTCCAAATAAAATTTCATTATTAGGAAATAAAATTTCAGTAAGTAATAGAGAAAATACATTTGTAACTTCTTTTAATAGTTTAGAAGATTTAATGAATCATTTACAGTAATATGAAAAAGTATTTAAATTAATTTCTTTGTAAATAAAGTAAAATGATAAAACCGAAAAAATTAAACTTAGGTGATACAATTGGAATTATTGCGCCATCAGGTGGTTTGAGCGCAATATTCCCTCATAGATTAGATACAGCAATTAAAAATTTAGAACAATTAGGTTTTAAAGTAAAATTATTTCCTACTATGACTAAATTTATAGATGGTAAAGCTGGGACAAAAAATGAAAGAATTTTAGATTTACAAGATGCTTTTTTAGACAAAGAAGTAAAAGCAATATTTGCAGCTATAGGAGGAATTTGTATAAATGAGATATTAGAAAGTATTGATTATGAAATCATAAAACAAAATCCTAAAATTTTTGTAGGATATTCAGATAATACATTATTAAATTATGCATTTTACAAAAAAGCAGAATTAATTTCATTTTATGGACCTTGCGTAATTTCTGAATTAGCTGAATTTCCAAAAATTTTGAATTACACTGAAGAATATCTTATAAAATCAATTACATCAGAGATTCCTATTGGTGAGATTAAACCTTCTTTAGAATATACTGATGAACTTTTAGATTGGTCTCAAAAATTAGATTTAACTAGACCAAGAGATATGATTAATAATGAAGGACATATTTGGTTAAAAAATGGCTTTGCTGAAGGAGAATTAATTGGAGGTTGTCTACATTCTATATTACAATTAAAAGGAACAAATTTTGATTTAAATTATAGTGGGAAAATTTTGTTTTTTGAAATACCTGAAGGACAGGAATTTGGCAAAGCAGAACCATTATCTTATGTTGAGTCTCAAATTGTTGATTTAAGAAATATAGGAGTATTTGATAAAATTTCAGGATTGATTGTTGGAAGAGCTTTTAGATATAATACAGAAGAGAAAAGCAAATTTAAAGAATTAATATTAGATCATTTAGAAGAGTTTAATTTTCCAATTTTGTTTGGCTCTGACATAGGTCATTCTGATCCTATGTTAACTATACCTTTTGGTGTTAAAGCAAGAATTGATTCTAAGAAAAAGATATTTGAAGTTATTGAATCAGGAGTAAAATAATCCTTTTATTTTTTTGTGATTTGCGCATAATCTTTCATGATTATTTAGATCTTGATTAAATTTTATGATTGTCTTATCGTTTTTATTTCTTGGTAGTATGTGCATATGATAGTGAAATACATCTTGTTGTGCATCTTTTCCATTTGATTGTATTATATTTACATTATCAATGTTTAGTTCTTCTTTGTATTTTGTAGCTATTTTTTTTGTTACTGAAATTAATTTTTGTAGTAATATCTCCTCGATATCAAAAATATCTTCAGAATGCTTTTTTGGGATTACTAATGTATGAAAGTCATTACCAATAGAAATATCAAAAAAAGCCATAATATCTTCATCTTCATATACTTTATAAGATGGAATTTCCCCGGATACTATTTTACAGAATATACATTCATCTTTATTCATATATAAGTTAATACTTATTAAATTTATAAATATAACTAATTTTTGGCTTCATCCGATTGAGTATAAACAACAACTAATTATCTATTTTTATCTAAAAATTTATTTTTTGAATAAAAAATCTAAATTGAAAATTTAGAATAAAAGAAATATTCTTATGCATAT
>JAQICV010000079.1 GCA_027858315.1 Candidatus Woesearchaeota archaeon | reverse complement strand
GGAATTGCAGATGCAGCAGAGCACCTAGAAACTGGTGGAATGAATAGAAGAGACTTCATAAAAAAGGGAGCACTACTAACTGCAGCAGTCGCTGCAGACTTAACAATTCCTGATTTCTCATTTGCATCATCAAACCCGGATAAAATAAAAGAAGCATTAAAAAAAATAAAATACAACAAAAGAGAAATTGAATCAACAACAAAATTTGGATTTGATTTAACCCAATTACCTCCAGGATTTGCAAATTGTAGAGATAGAATTGTTTCATTAATCTATGCAAAAGAATTCGAAGGATTACAAAAATTTAATGAATATTCTACTTATGAAAGATTGAATAGAAAAGTTGGAATAAAGGACAAACAAATTTTATGGCAAACAGTATATCTTGAACCTGCACTTCACTTTATGAGTGAAAAAATGAGTAAATCAAATTCATTTTTTAGTTCTGATGATAATATGTCAAAAATTAATTTACCTCTATCATATTTTGAAAGAGGAATACATAATTATTTCTCAAATTGGCATAGAAGACACATAAGAAATATGTATACAAACCCAAAAGAAATAGAAACTGATTTTTTAAATTCTATATTTGCAGCAGCATACATGAGAGAAGATTTAGCAGTAAAAGAAACTCAAAACTTTTTGCAACTAACTTCAATGCAAGAAAAAGCAAAAAAACTAACTGAAACAATGAACATATTCAAATCATTACCAAAAGACAAAACATCTTGTGATCCAGAAAATGGATATAATAGGTGTTTAGTAGCAGCTTGGAGTAGTTTTATGTATGTTAATAATGATGCTAATGGTAGTAAAAATAATAAAATAACATCTAAAGGCAAACTAATGAATGAACTTATAGAAATTCCTTTAAGAACATATGTTCCAAAAATAAGGGGACCACCATATTACAATGCGTAATATTAGCTAGCTCCATTATTATCATCTGCAACAACTTCATAACAATTCTCATTTGCAGTCAAATAAAATTTAACTTCTCCGGAACCTGTTTTCTCTTTAGTAGTATCTTTGTTTAAAGTATTAGGAGTATATTGATTATTCAAAGTGTAAGTATATCTTAAAATCAACTCAATTGATGGAGCAGTCCCGAAAACATGACCTTCTGCAACAGATGCTAAATCACTATCACTATTCTGACCTAAAAGTAATTTCTTCAAATTAGGATTATCTTCCAAATTTAAACTAATTTCATATTTATTATTATCAAGTCCTTTAACAATATCTTTTGAAAGTTCACTTCCAATAATTTCAACATTTTGATTAGATAATTTGAAATCAACACTTCCCGAAACAATATCTCCAGTACTCTGACCTATAAATTCAATAGGAATATCAATAGAAGTTGCACTAATAACTCCATCATTTATACCCAAACAAACACTCTTACCATTAACAGGTTTAACAACACTAAAATAATTTACATTAACTCCTACTGTATTCTTACTAAATTGAAAAGTCTTCTCAATAATATCACTAATATCAACATTAGTCTCAATACTACTAGTCTCACCATCAGCGGCAAGTGGATTGTATGTCTTAAAATTATCTTTTGTTAACATAGCGGCTTGCTCAGAAGGAAGTATCCTCATATAAACTTTACATGGGCCTGCTGTTGCAATACCATCTTGAATTGTAAATCCATTAGATTCATCCTCATAAGGCATTCCATTAGTACCTCCTGTTTTAACTAAAGTAACTAAAATATTCTCAGGCTTCTTCGAAAATATAATCTTAAATTCTTTAATAGTCTTACCTTCTAAAGTTCCAAATTCTGTATTTGTAAAAGGAATTAATATATAATTTTCAGTACCTGCATTATTAACATTCAAATTTTGTGGAATAATGAAATTAGATTTATCTATTAAAACTCCATCAGCCTCAATTCTCTTAATATTTTGAATTGCACCTTCAAGCCCTAAAGAATTAGAAAACTTCAAAGCATTGTGACCTTCATATTCAAATCCGGTAAGAATTGCTGTATACTCTCCAACAGTTTGTGATTCTAACTCAGGTAATTCATCATACAATTTAATAGGATCACTACCTAAATAATTAGGATTTACAGTATCTAATGTTTGAGTTGATATTATACTAGAACCTGCTGAATTAAGAATATAAAAGGCAGTATCCCTTCCTTCATTACAAACAGTCATATAAGCAAGTGAAACATCTTGACTAAAGGTATCCACATTCTTAACTGAGTAAACCAAATTCATAAATACGCTATTTCCTGGAAAGAATGTACTTTGACCTTCAGGAAGTAGTTTAGTCTTAGATTTATCAATGCTAAACGCTGAAATTAATGCATCTTTATCAAATAAACTATCACAACTCCATCCTGCTCCAGCTCCCATTGTTCCTGCAGTAAAATAACAGCTCGCAATAAGTGTTTCTGACTTATGAATAATTGGAAACTCTCTAGTCTCAATTTGCGTCTCATCTCTTAATTTGTAAGTATGAGTCATTTTAATTTTATTATACCAAAATCTTGCCTGCTCATCAAGAACAACTACAGTCTCTTGTTTAGATGCTCCAGCTGAGACATAAATTCTCTTTGTATTAATAGTCGAACCTGCTACATTCTCAGCACTAACAATCCCATCTTCAGGACAATACTCTCCATTAGCTGCATTTATGTCACAAATAAATTCTATTTCCGTATCAATCTTTTGTCCACCAGATAAAGCCGAATAAGTAAATCTATAATTAATACTCAAATCTCCAGTAATAGGATTATATCCATTAAGTCTACTCTCAGCAAAAGGAGGTCCAAAAGAAGGTTCAACTTCATTTTGTTCAATAGAAGATAACACATTATCAGTTAAAACGCTCCAATCTCCAGTTAAAGCTCCAATACATGCCTTATTAATTAGTTGATCAGTTCCAAGTCCCGACTCAGAAAATAAAGTCCCAGAATACCTATCATCAAAAGCTTTTTCATTAGCTTTTACTTGTCCTAAAAAACTAGTAAATGGATTTCTTTCAACATCATCTTTTGATGCTCCTTTTCTAGGGTCAATATTTTGTTGAAATTCAGGTAAAATTACATTAGTTGCAATATCACAAACTGCTTGTCCCATAAGTCTCTCGCAATAACTTCCCTTTATGTCTCCAATTTTAGCTTGTTCTAAACAATCATAAATACTCTCTTGAATTTTCAAGAAGTTTTTAGTATGTGAATAAGTATCAGTAATTGCTCCACATCTAATCGAAGAAATAATACTAGTTGCAGGATCTTTACCTGGAACTCCTTCTTCATCCATTCCAAAAAAATTACATCTTGTCTCATCAAAATTTGGAGCTCCAGGACTATAACACATATTAGAACTAAATGAAGTAAAATTAATTTCAGCAGGAGTTTTAGTTTTATCTACTTGTAAACATTGTTTTTGATAATAAACTTCACTTTCAACCGTTCTGACTACTCCATAAGCACTCTCATCTTTAAATTTATTACCTTCTCCTGAAACATAGACTCCATCTCTTGTACCATCACCATTAGAATCACACTCTCCTCCAATATTAGGGATTATGTTTCCTACAACTTCTCCTGCTCTTTGAACTTCAAAACCTGCTTTAACATCTTCTTTTGATAAAAAGTAATCTGAATTAAACTTATCATCACATTCATAAGGTGAAGCAGTAGAAGCTACTCTATCACAAACCATATACAATCTTTGATCTGCGTCTGCTTTAGCTTCTACTTGTTCAGCCTCATCATCCATCAAAGCAATCTGTGTATACTCTGCCGCATGCCAAAACTTCATACCAGTACAACTAACAACTCCAACAATTGAAGCGTAACCCAAATACTCTTTTGCAATAGTAGTATATTCAATACTAGTATTCAAATATTTCTGCCATTTTATAATCATTGCAGGTGTAAGCCACTTCGTATGATCAAGAGGTCTTTCAATATTAATCGTAGTCTTAAAATAAATTGGATTAGCCTCATCAATTGGAATTTCTAAATCATCAATTGAATATCTAACATCTGCTTCAAAATTAAATTCTAATTCACTAGGATAATCAAGTGGTTCAATTCCTTGCTCCAAAATAATCACTGGCACATAAATAAGCATTCTCCCAGTATCTTTATCTAATCTATAATTCAATCTTGAAGTATCAATACTAAATTTAGCTCCAGTTCTCAATTTAGAATCCTTACTAATTCTAAAACTATCTAAATGAGAAATAGTTCCAGGTCCAATATATTCAAAATTTGCAATCATCCCAAATTCAACATTTCCACTTCCACTTCTAGTATCTCCAGTTTGCTCAATCTCAGAAGCGTATAAACTATTAGGAATTGTTGTTATCTCTGCAGGCTTCCACATAGTATTTCCTGCATCCAAATTAACTATCTCAGTTTCAATATTGTAATTACCAAACTTATCTTTCATTGCAAAACAAACAATATTACGACTTTTTACATTATCAATTGTAGGATTACTAGTTCCTGCTTCTCTTAAATCACTAACTCCAAAACTATCTTCCTTAAATGTAACAATCGCATCAAAACTTCCATCACTTCCAGAAGTCACAGTCTCTTTTTGTAAAATAAAATTCAAAAATGATAATTGAGTCTCATTCATATTAACTTCAACACTATCAACTCTATCTCTATCTAGTTGTCCTAAATTTTGAAAAAACAAAAATTCAAAATCCTCACAAGTAACTGCCTTATCATCAATAGTTACAGCTTTTGGTGGAATCGTAAAAATAGTCATCTCAACATCAGGAACAGTAGTCTTACCTGAAATTTTCTCAAAGAAAAAATGAGCAGTATGTGAATCAAATAACTCAGCAGGCTCTAAAGTTTCTTTAATCAATTTAGGTTTAGAACCACTATAATAAATATTATGTTGAACTTTGTTAAAATTACCAGCAGAATCAATTGCAAGAAGAGTCAAATTATTTTGTCCCTCATTTAAATTCAAATTAATAGTAACATTTTCTCCTTCAACTTCTTCACTATCTTCCTTATCATTAAAAGTATAATTCAAAATAACAGAATCAGACACAATCTCTAAAGTAAGTTTTTTTCCATTAATAAAAACATCATCACTAAAATCTGCATTCAAATCATAAGACTCACCAATAGGGCTATACAAAGCTTGAACAATTCTAATAATAGGATCAACAGTATCAACAACAACAAAATCAATTGTCTCTCCAGAAAAAACATCAGTTTGAACATTATCAACAGATAAAAAATAAATTGTATTATTTCCTTCTCTCAAATTACTCATACTAACTTCAAAATCTGCCCCATCAAGAACAATTTGTGTAAGTCCTGCAAGATTTGAAATCTCAGCTGGCGCAGTATTAATTGAATAATAAAGTGGATACCTTGAATCACTAACATAACCTGCAAAATACGCATCCCTATCAGAACTAATAGGAGTAGTGTTAATCAAAGTAATCATATTTGAAAACTTATTAAAATCAACATCAAAAACAAACTCTTCAGAAGTTGAATAACTAGTTGCAGGATAACTTTGAATAAACTTAAAAGAATTCAAACCATCTCCCATGTAGTCATTTGTATTGTAAGCTGAATTATTAAAATAAACATCTACCAACTCATCAACAACACTAATCGTTCTACTAACGCCCGTTTCTTCGTTAGTATAGGATATATCTTCAACAACTCTAGCTTCAAACTCCAAATTTTGTCCATAAAGCAATCTCTTGTAAGGCCCAGAAGAAATATTGATAATGTAAACACTCGAAGGATCTTCATTAATAAAAATAATCTTCGAAAAAATACTAACCTCCTCATCAAGAATCTCACTTCCATCCAAATGCACAATATTAGAAGATGCATAAACATTTTGTGAACCAATGAAATTCTCATTAATAAACAAATCAACCTTAGTTCCAGAAGATGCACTCAAGATCACATCAACTGCACCAGAATTATAACTAGTCGTATCAAATTCAAACTCAGGATAAGCTGCATGAGCAAAAACTAAAAGAAAAGTAATGAAAAAAATACTTGAAAATATTTTTATATATATATTACGGGACATCTTACTTAAAACCTAAAAATATGCTTTATTATAATTTTGATTTACTAAAAAGAGACAAAAAGAATAAAAAACCAAACATTTAATAATACCCGAGGACACGATACAATAAGATGTTCATGATAAATATTCCTCGAAGAAAAATATATGAAACAATGCTTGTATACGAAGAGCATTTATTAGAAATTCAAATTTTAATAAAAAATGAAAAAAACTTTACAAATTATCAAAAAGAATTTGAAGAATCATATATTGACTTAATTAAAGCATACAAAAGAATCAAAGCATTATTCATACTATTTTTTGAAAACAAAAAATATGAAACTGAAGATGAATTTGAAGCAGATGTTATTTATTACATAAAAGAAGAAAAAGAAACAAATAAACTTCTAAAAGAAAATAAAAATCTAACAAAAAACTATTTAAAATTACAAAAAACTTTAGATGAAACTTTCGAAAATGAAACCAAAGTTGAAAACATAAAACAAGGAGAAGAACTTTTTATATACCTAGATAAATTCAATTCGTACATTCCAGTTTTACTTGAAATTAGAAGAGATTTTATGCGATAAAAATAAAAAATTTATTCACCAAATTATTCTAAAAATTATCACTAAAAAGAACAAATTTATAAAAGACAAAAACTCATAAAAATTATGAATTATGATATACTCTCATATAATGACCCAAGAACTGAACATGAAATAATTATCTGTAGAAATAATAATGCAGATGAACAAATTAAATTAGTTATTCCACAAGATGAATTCTCAAATTCTGCACTACACAAAGTAGATTATTTGACTTCATTCACTTCAGTATTTCAGCAAGGTCATTTCATTATGTCTCACTCCATGGAAACTCATAATCCTGTTGAAAACTTAGGAATTAGAAATCAAGCTTTCCTAAAAGTTAGAACTTCAGAAGTAATCAAAGAAATCCAATCTTATCAAAAATATTGGAATGGTCAACTTACAGAAATAGCAAAAAATGAACCAAAAATAAATAAATATCTAAATAGACATTTCAAAGAATTAGAATACTCCTCAAAAGATCTAAAAGAAGCAGAATCTCAAATTTTCATAACCACCCCAGAACATGAAAAAACTCTTCAATATATAAACAATTTAATGAAATGTGGAATTAATCCAATGTTAAAACCCGTCTTAATTGAAGAACTAAAAAAATTAAAGAATCACCTACACCACAAACCACTAGGAAAAAGATTAATTGATAGATTAGATATTTGGGGAAATCTGAAAATCTTAAAATCAAATTAAACCTAAAAAATAAACATAAAATAAAAAACAACCTTATTCTAAATACACTTCAGACTTCTCACCAATATTCATTCTTCTTGCTTTATCTCTAAGACTTGCATCTTTACCAATCAAAGAATCAGACAAAACAATATTTTTAATTGATGCGCCTTGATTAATAATCGAACGCTTAACTGCAACATCTTTCAAATGACAATTTTCTCCAATAGAAACATGAGGTCCAATAACACAATTTTCAAGTTGAGCACTTTTATGAACAAAACAAGGAGGTATAATAATACTAGTATCCCTCATTACTATTTTTCCTTTAGAACTCTTCTCCAAAAAATAATTATTTGCTTCAAGTAAAACACTAACTCTACCACAATCAAACCATTTTTTAACCTTTGATGCATAAACTTCAAAAGTTCCCTTTGCAATATATTCTTGAATTGCTTGAATTAATTTAAATTCACCTTTAACAGTAATTTTTTTATCATAAAAATAATTCAAATAATCTCTCAAAACAAAAGATGACTTAAAATAATAAGCACCAATAATTGCTAAATCTGATTTAGGATTCTCCGGCTTCTCTTCAGTATTAATAATTGTACCTTTCAAATCTAAATTAACAACTCCATAATGTTCAGGATTTTCAACTTTCATAACAAAAACTAAACAATCAGATTTCTGATTTAATTCAATCGCATTTTTAATATCAAAATCAATTAAAGTATCACCAAAAACAACTAAAACATCATCATCTTCAGAAGTATGATTTAATGCAAGTCTAATTGCAGAACCATCTCCATCAGCAATAGTTTGATTAACAAATACACTATTCATATCAGGATAATTTTTTGAAATATAATTTTCAATTGAAGACTTCAAATGACCAACTACAAAAATAACTTCAGTAGGATTTAACTTTAAAATTTCGTCTACAATATAACTAAGAATTGCCTTCCCAGCAACATCCATTAAAGGTTTAGGTGTAGAAAAAGTATGCGGTTTTAATCTTGAACCAACTCCTGCAACAGGTATCACTACTTTCATATAATGAATATTATTTCTAGGTATATAAATGTTTTGTAAATTTAACTATACAAACCAAATAATTTATAAAATTATTTAATGAAATTAAATTGATTAAAAATAGCAATATTTTTTAAATAATCAAAAACTAAATCTATTATGGAACTCTACTTAGAAAAAGATGATACAACTAAAAACATAGAACTCAAAACTCCTACAACTCTAAAAGAAATTTTACAAAACGAAAAAATAATTATTGAATCCGTAATTCTAGTAAAAAACAATGAAGTCTGTCTTGAAGAAACTCTAGTTGAAGACAAAGATAAAATAAAATTACTCTCAGTAGTTTCAGGAGGATAAAATTTCTCTATTGAAAAGTTAAAAATAGCTTATATAAAAAAATAAATAAATAAAATTATATGGGATTCTTTAATAAACATAAAGAGAATGAAGAAACAAAACAAACTAATGACATAAAACAAGCAACTATTTCTGATACACAAAAAAGTTCTATGACTCCGGCTCCAATTCAACAAGAACAAGTAAAAACACAAAGTCCTGAGCAACAAAATTTTGCAAATCCTTTTGCAAATCAAAATCCTACTCAAACTCAAAATACAAATATGCAAGATGAATTTGTAAATCCGCAAACTCAACCAAATATGAATCAAACACAAAACGCAAATCAATTTGAACAACAAAATCCAAACCAACAAAACTTAAATCAACAACAAAATTTTGAAATGCAAAATTCATTAACACCTCAAAATAATAATTCCTTAGGTAAAGAAGAAATAACTGAAATGATTGATGAAACTGTAGAAAAACTAATCGAAGAAAAATGGGACTCCATGATTGAAAGTGTAAATAAAATAATTAAATGGAAAGATATAACTGAAAATCAAATCAATTTATTAAAAGATGATATTCTAAACATAAGTGAAGGATTTGCAAAACTTGAATCTAAATTAATAGGTAAAATATCATCATACGACAAAAATATCCTTGATGTAAATTCAGAAATAAAAGCACTAGAAAAAGTATTCCAAAAAATTACTCCAACACTGATAAATAATGTAAATGAACTCTCAAGAATTGCTGATAATTTTAAAGGTTCAGAACCAAACAAAACAAAAAAACTTCCTGTTGAGCCAACATTTTCTCAAGAAGAAAAAATAGCTGAATAAATTAATTACAATCTTTCAGAATGCCAATATTCTCTAAGTCTTTTTATTTTTCCATCTAAAATTTCTAAAATTGCAACTTCTACAATATGTATTGTTTTTTTCTCAATATTACTAAAAAAAGTTGAATCCCACTCAGCAATTGCAGTATCACCATCAATATACAAATTCAATAAATTAAATTTAATCTCTGATTGTTCTTCAACAACTTTTCTCTGCCAATAATCTTTTATTTCTTGATGACCTTTATATGCTCCTTTTAATAAATACTCACCATATTCACAATTTTCATGAAAGATAGTAATTATCATTTCAGGATCTTGAGTAATCCATGCTTTTTTATATATCTCTATTAAATCTAAAACAACTTTTTTTTCTACCATAAAAAAATATGAAAAAACTTATTTAAATTCCTTTGTATAATATAATCTATCTAATCTAAAAAAATTACAACTCTATACAAATTATTTAAAAAAATTAAAACTTCTATTCTTATTAAAAATAACTCCTGAATTTTTAATCTCAAAATTTACCTTCTCACCTTCTTTTTTTGACTTATGTTTCTTTAAAATTAATCTACGAGAATCACCCTCTCTTTCAATCTCAACAATAGTCTTAGACCAATACTCAATTAGTGTTCCGCCAACCATTCTCCTCTCTTTTGTATCAAAAGTTGTATACATCTGATTTGTAACAAAAATAGGAATATCAAAAGTTCTTGAAATCTTTGTTAAAACTCTAAGTTGTTCAGCAAGTTCAGAATTAATTTTCTGTGGTGCGCCTTCTAATTTTAACCTATAATGCATAACTAAAGAATCCACAATAACAAGTCCTATATTTTTATTATTTTTAATTTGTTCATCAAGTTGGGCAATAATATTTTTTTGTTCCTCAAAACTCTTTGGCGAAAAAACAATAATCTGACTCAAATCAATATTGGGATCTATTTGTTTCAACCTCTCAACACTAAACCCTCCCTCAGTATCAACATAAATTGCTTTCTTTCCAGATTTCACGCATTCATTCAAATACTCAAAACAAATTGTAGATTTTCCTGAACCTGGAGGTCCAAAAATTGTAGTAATTGTAGTAGCTTCAAGATTTCCAACCAAATTACCAAAACAATTATCTAAAAAAAAACTCATACAAATTAAACCTCTACATTATTTATAAACATAGTGCTTAAAAAAAACTTTTTTGAGATTACATCAAATTCATTTTAACATTTTCAAGGAAAAAATACTAAAGAATACATCCAATTTTAAATTTTCAGGATAAAAAAACAACACTTTAGGATAAACATTAATCAAATACAATTTAAAAAACAAAAAATCAAAACAAAATATGGAAATTCCAATATTAATTATCCCTATAATTCTTGGAATCTTATTTGGCACTTTAACAGGTTTAATCCCTGGACTCCATATTAACATGATAGCTTCTCTGATAATTGTAAATTTAGCTTCTCTTCTTATATATTTTAATAAAACCGAAATATCAATATTAGTTTTAACAATGTCAATAACTCACACTTTTGTAGATTTCATCCCCTCAATAGTATTTGGAATCCCTAGTGAAGACACTGCTCTAAGCGTTTTGCCCGCACATAGATTAACTCTAGAGGGCAAAGCATACCAAGCACTATTTTTAAGCTCCATAGGGAGTCTAGCATCAATTATATTCTTAATTCTAATTGGACCAATATTCTTTTTAACAATACAATCAATATATCCTATATTTCAAAAAATTACACCATACTTACTATTAATAACAATTCTAATTTTAATTCTCACAGAAAAAACTATCTCAAAAATATTTTGGGCAATTATCATAACACTCTTTGCAGCAGGACTAGGAATAATAGCATTAAATTCTCCACATTCAAAACAACCTCTATTGATCTTATTTAGTGGAATTTTTGGAATCTCAACTCTCCTCTACAGTCTAAAATCTAATGAAAAAATACCCAAACAAGATTTAACAATAAAATTTAAAGCAGACAAAAACTTTTTCAAATCAATATTTATTGGAGGAATAAGTGCATCTTTTTGTTCAATAACTCCAGGAATTGGAAACTCTCAAGCAGCAACTCTCTCAACTCTGTTTTTCAAAAAAATTAATACAGAACTATTCATAGTAACTCTGGGAATAATTAATACGACAAATTTCATATTAAGCATATTAACATTCTATTTAATTAACAGAGCAAGAAATGGAGCAATAATTGCCATCTCGCAAATTCAAACAACAATTTCTCAAAACCAATTAATACTCTTCCTAATCATAACAATACTAATCTCAATTATAGCATTCTTTCTAACATTAAAACTTGGAAAAATATTAATACAAATATTTACAAAAATAAATCAAAAAAAATTCAACATAATAATAATTTTATCATTAACAATTCTCATTATATCAATCACAAATTTTTTCTCAACACTAATACTGATAGCATCAATTTCTCTTGGAACTCTATGCATTCATTTAAACATAAAACGAGTTCATCTAATGAATGTACTAATAATACCAATAGTAATTAATTTGATATAAAATAAAGAATAAAAAATAAAGTAAACCAGGTTTACTTTCTCATAACTTTCTTCAATAAAGCAAAATCATCCATAGACTCTCTTGCTAATTGTTGATACATTTGATAAATAATCATAACTAAAAGTAAAATACCTGTTCCTGAAGTAAGTGCTGATAAAGTATCAGCAGTAAAAGCTAAAAGACCAATACCAATTCCACCCATAATAGTTAAAGGTACAATATATCTATCTAAAACTCTCTCAATAATTCTCTCATCCTTTCTAAATCCTGGAATTTGTAAACCTGAATTAATAATTTGCTTAGCTTGAGACCTTGAATCCATACCTGAAGTTTGAACCCAAAAATATGAAAAAACTGTAGCTCCTACAACCATATAAATCATATATGAAAGCATATGAGGCCACACATCAAATGAAAGAATCGTACTCAAATGATCAGTCAAAGTTAAAGGATAAATCCAATTAATAATTCCAGAAGTTGGTGTTCCTGTAGCAGTTACTTGTCCTAAAAGATATTTAGACACAAAATAGGCAAAACCTGAAGTATTCTCACCAACAAAATTCATCAAAAGAGTTGACCATAATCTTAAATTAGCCGCAAGAGCTGAAATTAAAATGATTGGAATTACTCCTGAATAAAAGAAATTTAGTGGCCATTTAATGCTCTGTCCTCTAACCTTACCAAAAGACAGTGGAATCTCAACATTAATTGATTGAAAAAATACAATCACAAAGAAAAGTAAAACTGTAATTCCAACAGGAATTAAAACTTCTGTGAATAATAATGCAATCTCAGCAATTCTTAAATAATAAAACAATGCAATCAGACTACCAATTGGCGCTTCAGAACCAAAAGGCCAAGCCAAAACTCCGGTTACACTATATGGACTAAACATCTGTGTAAAAACTGCTTGCGCAATTCCTGCAGCAATAAATAATGAAACTCCTGAACCAAAACCCCATTTTTTAACAACTTCGTCCATATAAAATACGATAAGTGCACCAAGCCCTAATTGAATTACGACCACCCAAAAAAACTCGGGCGATTTGGCGGCAATACCTCCAAAAGCAACATATGCTAAAGATTCAACAATAATAAACACAAATGTAACAAGTTTATGAGTTCCAGCATAAATAAATTTACCTTCTTCTGAATTCATATCAAACTTTAAAATTCCTGCTCCTTTAAGCAATTGTAAAACAATTGAACCCATAACTATAGGACCAATACCTAATGTTAGCAAAGTTCCAATCTTTGCTCCTAATAACAGCTCTAAATGCTTAAAATACGATGCTTGAGTAGCATCAACTCCAAACAAAGGCACGGAAGCTAAAAAAAGAAACAAAATTAAAATACCAAATGTCCAAAGCATTCGATTTTTCAAAGACTGTTTTTTCTCAGGTCCTCTAACCTCTGGAATGTGTAATAACAGATTTCTATAAAACGACATATATAATAATAAAAATAATTTCTTTAAAAAGCTTATCTTTTATTATCTTTTAATTAAATATTCAATCTCAACCAAAATCTTCTCTAAACTCTTAGAATTTTCAATAACAAAAATCTGTTTTTCCTCTTCATAACCCTCTTCAATTCCTTCATAAAAACACAAATTAAAACTCTCTACTTCTAAATTATCTTTAATTTTTTGTTCATTATACTCTCTTTTCTCATACTCTGCGCCCAATTCCTTTAAATTTCTTGTAATCACAAACAAAAAATCAACTAATTCAGGATTAATAAAATGCGCAAAATGTCCTTCAAAAATAATATTCTTACTCAAATTATTAGAAATATATTGATTAACCTTATGAATAAGACCCTCAACATTAAAATCAAAAGTTTGAAGTTCTTTAACTTCTTCAATCATAAACTCCTTTGCCCAATCATTCAAATGAATAATCTCAAAACTTAATTTTTTAGAAAGTTCTTTTGCAATAGTTGTTTTTCCAACACCAACACTTCCTGAAATCGCAATAATCATTTTTATCTTGTTAAAATGAAACCGAAAAATTTCAATGAAATTTTGACTGCATCATTTTTATCTAAAAAATATTAATAATATTCTAATTAAAAAACTATTGTTAAAACCAATCTGTAGCTTCTCCTTGAAAACTAACAAAAATTTCTGGAAACAATCCAACTTCTTTTAAACTATTTTTAACTTTAACATAAGCATTTTCATAAAAATTAGTATTCGTAGAAATATGTGATAAAATAATTTTTTGCGAATCAAAAGTTACATTCTTCAAAACATCGCAACACTCATCAAGCCCCAAATGCCCTTCATCAGAAGTAAGCCGATTAACATAATTATAATTTAAATCACTATTATTTTTTATAACACTCTGACAATAATTAGCCTCAAAATAAACAACATTTAAACTCTTCAAAATATGTTTAATCTCATCACCAATATAACCAATATCTGTAAAAATTCCAACCTTCATCCCATTGTTTTCAAAAACAAAAGACATTGCTTCTATTGTATCATGAGGTTTTTCAACAACAAATGTTTTCAAATCTTCTAAAGTAACTATTTGATGATTCTTGATAATCTCATAATTCTCAAGTTTTAACTTCAATCCATCATATGTTCCTTGAGACAATAAAATCTTCACATTCTTAACATTTTTCAAAAACATAGGCAACCCGGAAGCATGATCGCTATGCTCATGAGTAATAAAAATATAATCAATATCTTCAACTTCAACACCTCTTGAATCTAAAATCTCTTTAATCTTCTTAAAACTTAAACCTACATCAACTAAAATTTTAACTTTATCTGTTTCAACATAATAACAATTTCCTGAAGACCCTGAGGCCAAAGCAAAACTTCTCATCTTTTTTTTTATTTTAACAAGGCATCAAACAAATGCATTTGTTTGCATCCCTTCCCATGTGAAACTTTGGGAAGTTTAAGTGGAACTTCTCATTTTTTTTTATTTTTTAACTATTTAATTAAAATCAATTTAACTATCTAACAACAATTTTTTTAAGTAAATCTTGGCTAACTTTATCAATTCCTGAATCTCCATCAACATTAATAATTTCTCCCTCATAAACATTAAGAATTGCATTTCTTACATCATCAAAAATTTTAAGTCTCTCACCAAAAATCTTCTTTGTATCATCTTCTCTTTGAATAAGTTTCTCAGAATCAAAATCACAAATCCCTTCTTTTTTAGGTTTCTTCAAAAGAGTATTGTAACCTCTATGACACTTTGGACAATAAACTCTAGAAGTAATTCTCTTAACTAATTTTTTCTCATCAACATTAAAGAAAACCAATTTAATTTCATACTCATGTCTCATTAAAAAACCATAAAGCCAATAAGCCTGATCAAGTGTTCTAGGAACTCCATCAATAATGATTTCTTTTTCTGACTTAAATCCTTCCCTAAAAGTTTTAAAAATATCTGAATCACCAAGAAGTATTCCTTTTTTAATTTTCTCACCAATCTGAGAACCTGGTTTTAATTCTTTCTTAATTAAATCACTCATAACATATCTCTTAAAACCAATACTCTTCTCTAAGATTTCTCCTTGTGTTCCTTTTCCACTACCTGGAGCCCCAAGTAATATTATTGCTAATTTTTTATTTTCCTCTTCCACCATCTTTATTTAAAACTAAAATACAAAAATGAAATGAAAATCAACCATACTACAAAAATCGTAATTGAAATAATATAATAATTTTTTTTATTCTTCATCTTTTAATTTATTTATTTATATTAATTAAACAAAAAAAGTATTTATAAAACTATTTAAAATTCTTAATTTTAAAATGCACATAAAAAATTAATTTTACTATGTTTTGTTACTAACCAAAATTTCCTCTCTCAGTCCCACACAATCTATAATATTGTTCTCTTGTAAGTAAATCTACATACTGTCTATAATTATCATTAAGTGCAGTGCCAACAACACCTCCAACTACGGCTGGAACAATAACTGATGCAGCTCTTAAATAATTCTTAATACCTGGAACTTCATTTATTTCTACTCCCTTACTCATCTTAGTAATTTCATCTAATGCTAAATTTCTTAAAGCCTGCAAATTTACAATTTCTTCACCTAAAGCACCATTTTTGGCCGCTAATTCTTCTAATGTTTTTGGATCAATACCTTTAATACTTGTCTCTAATTTATTAAGTGAAATTTTATCAGCTTTCAAATTAAATATTTTTTTATCAATACTCTTAAAATTATCAATTTCAAGGTCAGTCATAATCTCACTAATACCTTTAAATGATTTACTCATATCAGGATGATCTTTTGCAATAAAAGATGCAAATTCCTCCATTTCTTTTGGTGTTGCTTCAAAATCTTGAATTCTTTTGGATAATTTAACTTCAGCTTGAAGTGTATCTACAACTAATTTTTCTGCTTTAAATAATTCATCTGAATGTTCTACTAATTCTTCTCCACCTTTAACTAAAAATCTCGAATTTTTAACATGTGTTGAAATCTTTTTCATAAGTTTAGTAATTCTCAAAACTTTATCAACAGACATAACTGTTTTTTTAGCTCCATTTAAAACTCCAAAAATAAAACCAGCTCCTGCTCCTCCAACTCCACCTATAACTGAAGTTACTCCTACAGGAACAACTGAACCTGCTACAAAACCAATAGTTCCCCCTATTGCAGCTTCAGCTAAACCTTCTGCAAGCATAGATAAAGCCAAACCTCCTATAGCCCCAGTTAATGCGCTATTTCCAGCATCTTTTAAATTTTCTTCAAATTTTTTATCAACCCTATCATATCTATAAACAATATAAACTTTCTCATCTACTGAATCTATTCTTTTATTCTTAAGTTCAGTTAAATCTGTAATTTGATTACTTAAAACCATAATTAAATCTTTATACTCTCCACCAATATCAGGATCATTAACTAAAGCCTCATACTCATCTCTTATCCCATCAAGTTTAATATCATCAATATCAGTATGTCTCATACCAATATATTCATAAAAATTCAAACTCTCATTAAAATCATTCTCTTCTGTCCAAGTTATAAACTCATTAAACATGAAACTATTGGCATTACTTTTCATCTCTACTGCGCCACACAAAAAACACCAATTTCCTGAAGTATCCCAACTACTTAAAAAATCAAGTTCTCCTTCTCCATATCTATACCAACACCTAGACATCTCTACTGCAATTTCTTCAAATGCCTCTTCTTTGTCTGTTAAATCTATCTTTATATCATCATCAACTCTACATTTTTGATTAATATTATAAAAAAATTCACCAAATTTAACTCCTGGAAAACTCTTCATTGCAAGATAAGTTCTACAAGAAATATCATCTGTAGAAGAAACTGCATTTGGCATTAAATTAGTAAAAAAACTCAAATAAACAAAAAAAGAAACTAAAGTAACAATTATCATAACTAAAATATATGTTGAATTTGCTTTTTTATCAAATCTAATCATTCTTCAACACCACCACTAAAACTTCTAACACCACTCAATTGAGCTTTGGATAAAAATACAGTTCTTGTTCCTAACTCTGTTGGAATATTAAAACTATAAAATTCAAAATCTTTTCTTAATGGAGACCAATTCACATCATCAAACTTACCCTTATTCAAATCAATTTTTTCACCAACGAAATAATATTCATTATTGTATTTCCTTAACATATTAATATTAAACATAACAAAACCTTCAAAATCGGGATTATAATAATAAATATTTCCATTTTTAAAACCTCCATAATCACAAAATTCATTATCATCACATTCAATATTTTCTTCTTTAAAACCCTGAAAAGCAAAATCTCCAAAATCTGCCCTCATAACATTTTCAGTGTTAGCTCTGTATAAATGTCCCATATCATATTCAACAAATAAAGACTCATAATCATAAGGTTCAATGTTTTCTAAATTACCATTAATTATATCCTCATAATTTAATTCTTTTATATCAACTAATTTTGAACCACCTACTCCCGAGGTATCCTTAAATTTGTTATTATACACATCTCTTACTTTTTTTCTAAATTCATCATAAGTTAATTCTTCAAAATTATCTCCTAAATAATCTACACATTTTTTATTCTCACTAGTTGGACACTCTATTCCATTAACAGACCAAACAAATTTAAAATCGTATTCTAAACCATTTTCATCAACATAATCAAAAATCAATTTTTTATTTACAAAATCAGCTAATTGAGGATCATTCAAAATTATCTGCTCATAATAATTTTGAGAAATTTCATTTGAAAAACAACTCTTATATCCAATTAAACTATTAGAATAATCAGATTTAGTTAAAAATAATTCTCCATTATAAGAATTAAAACCTAAATGAAATCCTTCTGGTTCTTCTTCATCATCATTTTTATAAATTTTTCCTCTTAAAACATTTTGATTTTTATTTAAAAATTCAACAGTAAACATTCCTAATTTTACATCAAAATCTGGAACTAATAAAATAAATCTAACATCTTCTTCTAATTTAAGGTTAGTATCAACTCCTCCAAATGAAAAAATTTCAACATTAAGAGTAAAACCTAAATCTGCAGTATCATCTAACATAAGTTTAATATCATCTTGCTTAAACTTGTAAAATTTAGCAGGAACATCATTTAAAGATTCAGTTTCATAAACATTTTTCAGATATTCCATTTTTATAATATAAACACCGGTATCTAAACCTTTTTTTCCAATTACATAAAAATAATTTCTCCCATCTTCTGTAAATTGATAATTCTCTAAATTTTCTAATTTTAACATAGTATAACAATTTTCTTCAGTAGAATATTTTTTAGAAGAAAAATCAACAAAAGAAACAATACTTCTAGCATTGTAATCTACAATTTTTTCATTTGTTGGTGTTTGTAAAAAAACTTTAGAAAATAAACTAACAATAAACATAAGTGCAATTACAGATAAAACTACACCAACTAAACTCTCAAGAGCAAACTGAAATCCTTTCTTATTCTTTAATGAATGACTAAAAATCTTTTTTTTGAGATTTTTAATTTATTTTTTCCAAAAGAAACTCTTATCATAAATAACTCTTAATTTATTATATATTAAAAATTGATTATTATTTTACAATAGTGAAAATAATTTTAAATTACTATTATATATAATTCCAAAGGAAATACCCACACCCCTTAATTTCCACTGCAAACTAAAATTGAAAAAAAATCAGAATTAAAACTTAATATCAATTATATCTAAAATATAAAATTAAATTATTCCTTATCTCCTAATAACTCAAAATAATCACTAATCATATTATATGATACAACATATTTAGATCCATCACTCTCATTCCTTAAAACTAACTCTTTCTTATTAAAAGCTTTAATCCAATAAATCTCTCCTCTAATTTTAATTCTATCTTTTGTTTTTAAATTAATAATATTAATTAAAAGAGTATGTCTCCACACACTTTTAGATTCTAAAAAATTATGACCTACAATTTTCTTAGATCTCTTCTCTTCTATAAAATATTTATTATTAAAAGTAGAACTTACTTTATTGATTAAAGAATGTGACCTAAAAAATATATCATAACCACCATCTAATTCTTCTACTTTATTAATACTATCAAAAGTTTTATTTAATAAAACAAGAGCTTCTTCTTTTACTTCATCTATATCTTGAAAATACATAAACCTCAATTGTAACTTCAACTCATAATATTCAGTGGAAGTTTTTTTACATGAGCTACACATCATTTGTTCCATGTTAAATTCTAATTTCATCTCATCATACATCTTTCTTTATAAGTGATACTACTAATAGTAAAGAATAATAATAGTTTTATTAACTTAACTATAATATCAATGATTAATATAATTATTACATAAATTATTCAAATTAGTAATGGTAGTAATAGTAATAATATTAATATTAATAATTATAGTAATAGTGATGATCAAAATAAAATTAACAAA
>JAQICV010000078.1 GCA_027858315.1 Candidatus Woesearchaeota archaeon | reverse complement strand
TTCTATTTTATGATTCTCAGGCATTTTATCTAGTACAAAGGTGTAATCTATTTTAAAGCCTTTAGAAAATAAAATAGGATTATCAATTACAGTTCTTTTCTTATCTTTTTTATATTTTATTGTAGCATGTTTTGGTGTCATTATTTCATCTAGTAAATCCATTTATTCTCCCTTTAGGATATTATATAGTATTTATTTTAAAGTTTCAAGTATAAAAAAGCCTACTATCAGTTAAGAAGTAGGCTTTTTTATTCTAGTAGTGTATCTATTAAAACTCGGTATCTAAAACATTATTTATTAGATCTATTCCATCAAATAAGTTTCCTATTCCTAAAAGAGTGTTATCTATCCATTGGAATAAATCCTCTGTAGCATTATATCCTCTGAAACCTTTTTTAGCAGGTTCTCTTTGATCAAGAATCCAGTCTTTATTCCAATCTATCTTTTGGATATTGTAAGCTAAGTTTGAAGCTGGATCTAATAAACTTCTGCCTATTTTTAAGCTTTTATAGTCTACCTCATTAATCTTTACCTCTGTGCCTCTTCTAATAATTTGACCCTCGATTAGAGTATCTTTTGTTAATTTCATAAATTCTCCTTGTATAGTATAATAGTATTTTTTAATTACAAAAGTTATTTATACAGCTAATTTTATCAAGAATATATTCTACATTTTCATCTATATTAGTAGACTGTACTCTAAAATTTATCTCTTTGTCAATAGTCTCTTGAAAAAAAACCTTTCTATCATCCTCAAGTCTTCTATTAAACTCCGTTTCATCATAATCACCTCTTAAAATACATCTTTGTTTTCTTGTTTCTTCTGAAGCTTCTATAAAGAATGGTAGAACTCTATCTCCGAAGTATTCTTTAAACTCTTTTAGTCCTACTATATCCAATACAACTACATAGGACTTACTAGAGTCTATGTCTTTTTTAGCAACTCCATAATACCAAGTAGCAGGTTTATTTTCAACTAAAGTGTTGTATTCTCTATATTCTATTAACTCATCATTATGAATCATATTTAGAAACTCACTATTGTTGATGAAGTGATAAGGGTTGTTTTCAGACTCACCAGCTCTCATAGGGCGTGTTGAAGTACTTACAATGAAGTTATATATACCTTTTTCTAATTTCCTTGCTATAGAGTCTTTACCACTAGCTGAAGCTCCACATAAAACTATTATATCTTTCTTTTTCATTCTAACAACTCACATATTTAAAAGAGTAAAAACCATCAAGTTCGGTAGCTACACTAAAGCTCAATTTCTCTAACTCTATTTTATCTTCTTCAGATACTAACTCTGGATCTACACAAACATACAACATGTCGTGGCTACAATTAGTAGGGTAATCTTTATCACCATATTTTAAGAATATTTCTAATGCTTTAATTAAATCTTTCATAAGTTAATTACTCTCCTTATTATTGTTGACACTCCAGAACTTACTTCCTTCTCTTTTTCAAACTGATTAAAATATTCACTATCTGTTGTATATGTTTTACCTTTCTCATTTTCAACTTCTTCCTTATCGTTCATAAGTCTTCTACGGAAAACTCGATTGATAGTAAGATTGATATCTTTCTCTTTAGCTTCTTTCATATAATACTCTACAGCTTCTTTTCTATCTAAAGAATCTAAAATGTTTATTATTGGATATTCTACATTCATTTCTGGTAGAGCATCAGGATATGTAACTGTATAATAGTTGATAAATAAAGGCACATCTATTGTATAATCTTCACCTTTTTCTAAGTCAATTATGTAGATTTTAGGAGTCTTATCTTTTTCAGTTGAAGAGTTTGGTTGTAGGCTTCCTAAGTAATCGCCACCTTGATCTAAGTCATAATTATGATTATGACCACCTATTCTTTGTTTAATATTTAAGTTTGAAAGATCGCATACTTTAGCTTTTTTGTGAAACTTCATTTTCTCAGTCATTACATGGAATAAGCAATAATCTATGGGCTCATTTATCGTAATACTAGAGTAATTCTCTTCCATAGTAATACCCTCTCTATCTGTGTAAATGTGAGGTAAAAGTAGAAAGTTTTTATCTTCTATAATTCTTGTATCCATTTCAGATATAACTTCTACACCATTTATTACTCTAAGAGCTTCTAAGGCTGTAGTATTGGTGTCTGAGTCGTGGTTACCATTAAGGAGGATCTTATCTTTATTTTTTAGTTGACTTAGAAAATCTAATACTATTCTATTAAGCTCTCCATTATTGATATCCTGGTCATATATATCGCCGAGATTAATAAATAATGTATCCTCATTATTCACTACTTCATTATCTACTATCCAAGTTAATACTTGTTTACTGGACTCAAAATAGGGGAACTTTGCTCTAATATGTAGGTCTCCCGTGATTGCTATTCGTTTATACATTTAATATAGTCTCCTCTTTGGCGTAAGCCCAAATATAATTATTTAACGTGTCCCTATTACTACAAGCTTTCTTTAATTTGAAAACTGATAATCCACTATCCTTAGAAGCTCGACTCAATGATCTATATTCTGATAATAATCTTCCTGAGAGATCATACTTGTAAACTTGCCTATAATTTATAGAATTTTTCATAACTCTTGGTATGTATCTAGAATCTTCAAATAACTCCTCTGTTACCCATTGATATTTGTTAGCGTATCTAGAATCTCTCAAACACGCTTGAGCTATGTCTCCATGATTGGTTCCTGTGATTTTTTCAGCTTCACAAAACGACCTAAACCTATTAAGTAGCTTACCTTCTAGACTTAACTGCATAACTGGTATATTTCTAGTGGTTAAATTGTTTAAGTAGGCATGCTCCTTGTTCTCCTTATTAGTATTCCACTCAAGATTTAATACATTATTATTAGCCTTATTTCCATCTTTATGGTTTACCTCAGGTTTATTTTCAGGATTAAGTATAAAGGACTGTGCAACTAATCTATGAACTAATTTAGTCTTCACCTTGGAATCCTTAGATAGATGTATTTTGATATAACTATTATCATAACTCAAGGTACTTAATAGTCTATTAGAGATAGCACTATAGATCCTACCTCTGTCGCTTATATAGTATAACCCACTATATCCATCTATAGTACTCCATAGCTCGCCTTTAACTACTTCTGATAAATTGAGTTTTGAGGAGTCTACGGCCGTTTCAGGGCTCGCCCTTTTATAGATTTGTTTATCTTGCATATATCCTCCCTCATCCTAAATCATTAACTAAGTTTACAGTAGTTTCTATTTTTTTATATTTTATATTTTTTAATAGGTCTAATTCGTCTCCTTCAAAAA